>JBEBBU010000103.1:0-11866 GCA_041158225.1 Pseudomonadota bacterium
CATGATCTTGGGCGAATGATCAATGCCGTCCGCGTGGGAAGCTGCTTCAGGGGCATCAGATGAGGGGGTATTCTGTTACAGAAATGTTACAGAAATATGACATTGTTAAGGTATGGTTAAGTTATGGTTAAGGTATGGTTACATGTGTTGCTGTTTGGTGGTTTTCGTGAGCCATGTTCAGGCCGGTGTCAGATAATGTAAGAAAACTTCCTTTGAGTTCTCGTGCACTAACTGCTAGCCTGATCTTACAGGGCAGGCTGCGCTGTTCAGCAGTCACAAGGTCCGTCATTCACTGGACTTTTTCTGGAGACAGGTTTCTCATGAAAACACCTTTTGCCATTGGTGCGGGGCTACTGGGCCTTATGCTCAGTACCGTTATCCATGCTGCTGATGTTGAAATTTCGGCAGACATCAGTGCAGATACCACACTGGTCAGCAGCAACCGCTATATCATCACGACTGAAGTTCACGTGAAACAGGGCGTCACACTGACCATTGAAAACAACACGCTGATCCTTATCCGCAATGGTGTCGAGTTTGCTGCCAAGCCGACATCGACCCGGCGGCCTTCACTGATCTTTGATACTGGTTCAACCATGCTGGCCGAGGATGTTTACTTCAAGGCCTGTGACGATACCAACCAGCCGGTGAACAAGGCACTCAACGCTGGGCTTTTCCTGTTGGGGTCTTCCAGTATGACGCGCAGGGATCTGAATATCATGACCAGTCTCAGTGTGCATCCTTCCTTTTTCAAGGCCAACAGGATCCATACTGAGTATCTGGGAGCACGTGATCCATTTCTGCACCAGAATAAGGCTCGTAGTCTGACCAAGCAGCAGAAACTCAAGCTTTACCAGCGCATTGATGACTTTGATGCCATCCAGGTGATAGGTGTGAACGGTAGCGAGTGGGATGTCGCCAGTATTTATTCTCTGGGTTCCGGCGATGATGGTTTCGATCTGGAGGATTGTGCCATCTCTGTGAAAAACGTACAGGTGGCAGGTTCGACCGAAGATGGACTCAACCTGACCAACAGCCGACTGGATATTACCGGTAGCCTTGATCTGAACGTTGGCATCACAGGCTTGAGGGATCGTGACCTGTTTGATCTGGAAGTTGACCGCGCACCCTCCATTATCCGTATCGCCCAGAATGCACAGGTCAGGCTGGATGGCATTTTTGGTGATCAGGCCTGGCTGCGCTCGGATGATCTGCCACACAAGAATCAGGTGCGATACCAGTACAACGGTAAAACAGTCAAAGGCCAGTCTTATGTTTACAGTGTGAACAAGGATTGATCATGCCGTTTTTCTTGTTGTTGTACTTGCCATCTATGCGGGACTTTTCATGAAAATATACAGACTGATGACTGTGGCAGCGCTGATGGCCATTGCCGCCATGCCATTACATGCCGCCAGCAAACCGATTGTTGAGATCACTGGGCCGGTCAAGACCAGTATGACCATGACTGCTGATAACGATTACATGATCACGGGCGAGGTACATGTCCTTTCCGGGGTGACGCTAGGTGTGGAGGATGGCGTCACAATCCTGATCAGGAATGGCAATCAGAACCGGAGTGTGGGCAAGACCTTTGGGAAAAAGTCCGGACTGGTTTTTGATTCGGGATCTTCTCTGGCAGCAAAAAACATCAGCTTCAAGGCCTGTGATGATGTGGGTACGCCAGTCAGTGTCGCTGACAATGCCGGTCTGTTTCTCATGGGGTCATCCGCACTCTGGCAGCAGGGACAATTACTGGTCAATTTTGCTACCAGAGCGTCCAGTTTTGTCGCTGACAGTATCAGTACCGATTATCTTGGTCGCCTTGAGCCAGTCAAGACCAGATTGAGCCCGGTTTATCCGGGCATAAACATCATTGGCATGAATGTCAGTGAATGGAAGGTGGGGGCAGTGGCATCTGCCCATGCCGCAAGTTACGGTATGAGAGTTGACCGATCCGTTATACGGATTGACAGCCTGAATATCAGTGATTCAGGTGCGGCAGGTATCAGGCTGTTTGATACCCGTCTTGATATTGTCAAGACACTGGGTGTTTCAAATAATTCGGCTTTGCCCAAGGTTCAGCTATTTGATTTTGGCCAGATCAGGGCGATAGAGAAGGGACCGTCCCGTATGCGCATGTTCCCGGGAGCCAGTGTTGCTGTGACCGGACTCATCAATCCTTGGGTTTCGGTGCTCTCGGAAAACATGCCTGCCGTTAAAACTGGAGTAGCAGCGTCGGGTTATTCCTATTCGGGAGTATTGGGTGCTAACCAGACCTATATCACCAGTACCTATATATCTTCTTTCTGATGCATCTCACAGATAAAACATCCTGTCAGGATTTTTGAGGTTTTTATGAAAAAAAATAGTCTTCCCTGGAAAGTAACGCTGCTGAGCAGTCTGGTCACTATGGCGATCTCAGCTGGCCCGGCTCAGTCCAGGCCTACCCTGACAGCCTTGCTGGACACTGCCAACAGTATCATGCCGGGCAATCTTGAAGGTGTGCAGAAGCCTGTCGACCTGCCGTTGCCCGCGGGTGCAACGCTGGAAGATATTGATGATTCAGGCCAGTATGTGCTGTTCTCCAGTACGGATCCCAATCTAGTGGCTGACGGAACTACACAGGAAACGGGTCAGGAAACGATACCGCTTCATCCCAATCTGTTCTGGATGGATCTCTCCCAGGGTGTTGAAAAAAGGGTGATTCGTCTGGTGACTCACTACGCAGGAAGCACCCGTGCTTCTGCAGGCTTTTCGGGAGTGGGTAATGGTCTGGTCGCCCCTTTTGAACCACTCTCCGCCGATCTGAGCAGTGATGGAAAAACCGTGGTGTTTGATTCGCGTATTGCCGCAAATGATTATGATGCCACAGTACCCAAAGAAAACGACCAGCCTAATCTGGCGACCTTCTTTGACCTCTGGACGCAGGAACCCGAGGTGCCGGGTACTGTGGATGTGTTCACATGGAATGCAGATGCTATAGATCCAGCTAACAATATTACGCTGGTCAGTCTGCTCAATGCTACCGGTAAGGCCAATGCGGTGGAGTTCAACCCTAATGGCAATGATCTGCCGCCTCCTGATGTCAGTGCGCCCATGGCGGCCGGTATCTTCAATGAATACAGTCCGGTCAGAAACTATGAGGAGTTTTTTGCCACACTGTTTACCCGCCCCTATGAATACCAACTATTTACTGAAAACCGGGGTATTTCACAGGATGGCAAGCGTGTACTGTATACCAGTATGGTGCCTGCTCCATGGCTGGATACGCGTAACAGCAGCATCAAGGATGCCCTTCCCCTGAAAGTTATTGATGTTGCACCTTATGAGCAGACCGCAGATGGCTTCCTGGTTCAGCATACACCTGCCGCAGGTGGCGGTGCTGCTGCGCTGGAACAGTCCATGCTGGCACATGATGGTACCGACAATACACCGTTCACCATCACAGCCACGCTTAACAAGGAAGGCAATGCGCTGGGCTATTACATGAACGCGCTTATGTCACCAACGGGATTTTTCCTGCTCAACGAGTTTTTTGAGGCTGAATTCCTGCAGTTAAGCAGCAATGGTGATCGGGTTGTTTACAGCACCCGACAGACTGCTTCCAATCTTATTGAGGGTGTGCAGGACAGTGACTTCTCCCAGGATGTTTTTGCTTTCGATGTCAATTCAAGGAGCAATCTGCTGGTCAGTCGTCAGTATGATGACCCGCTTACTGCAGCGGGCAATGCCCAGGCACCCTACAATCTTGAAGCTTATCTGTATGGTGGCACGATAGAGTTTTACGATTCCACCAATTATTCGGTCAGTAGTGATGGCAGCAAGGTGGCACTGGTGTCTTCTGCCGGTAATCTGGTGCAGGGGATGCAGGACAATAATGCAGAAATGTCTGAGCGTGCTGTATGGTTCCCGGATTCCGGCGTCAGGATACAGACCATTCAGGCCAAGCCTTACGATATTTTTGTCAATGATATTGCCAATGTCGCTGATACAGTGATCAGCAATGCTAGTACCTCGGTTACTTCGCTGGTCAATACCCCGGATGGCATTACCAATACCAATCTGCTGGCGACGCTGAGTGGCATGTCATCCGATGGTAATGTCGTGCTTTTTGCTACTACTGCCAATAATTTCTATGACCCCAAATTTGCGGATGGGCACTATCCTGCCAACTGGGCACAGGGTGACAAGCCCAAGAACTTCCTGCTTGGTGGTTTCAGCAATCTCTGGGCAAGGGATATTGCCAAGAAAACCACGACACTGGTGTCTGTAGGTGCTGATGGCAAGTCCTCAGGCAATCAGGCTACGCTGGGCAGTCCTGCAGCGCCTGGTGGCAGGGATGTACTTGCGAATATCAGCGAGCATGGACGCTTTGTACTGTTTTCAAGTTCTTCCAGCAATCTGGTGAAGGGTGTCAATGACAAGGCATACAAGGGGGGGATTTTCCTGCGTGACATGAAGGAAGATCCCGTCACCAAGACGGGCAAGACCACACTGATGTCTACGACAGCTACGGGCAATGCTCCCTCAGCCGGGCGCTATCTGAATAGTGCCATCAGTTCCAATGGTGATGAACTGGGAACTGCGCGCGTCTTCATGGATGGTACCGGGGGGCATGATATGCAGACCACCTTCCGTCAGGAAGAAATTGCACCCCTGATCTCCCACATCTATACCATCGATTATCCGCGCCTGACCTGGGCCAGTTCTACCCAGAATCCTGCGCTGTTCAGTGTTGCAGCTGAAAACTCGGCCAATTCCATTCTGGAGCGTCGTGGTAATACCCGCGTGGTCAAGGCCAGCCCGGGCAAGCTGTTCCGCAATGTCACAGATCCTGCGCGTGTCGCGATGGGTGATGTTAACGGTGATGGTACCGTGGATTACATCTATGGTGCCAGCGAGGGCAACGAACCCGAAGTGGTGGTCATTGATGGCAAGACATCCAGTCAGATCATGCGCTTTGATGCCTTTCCTCCCAGTTACAGGAATGGGGTTTATGTTGCGGCTGCCGATATTAATAATGACGGTTACGCTGACATCATTACCGGTATAGGATCGGGCGTCAGTCTTCTGACGGCCAAAAACACGGCAACGGTTAACATCTTCACCGGGCGTTATGGGTACCTCATTGCCAGTATGATCATTCCTTCGGCTGGTAAAGGTGGTGTGCGTGTAGCAGGTGGTGATGTGGATGGTGACGGTATTGCAGAGGTCATTGTCGGCAGTGGCAAAGGCGTTGCCAAGGGGGGGATCCAGGTTTTTAAAGGCGCAGACATCAAGGCTAAGATAGATACGCAGAAAAAAGCGGAGGATGATCTTGAAGCTGCAGGTCAATTGCCTGATCTCGCTGGCATGAAACCCTACACATTCACGCCCCAATGTACCATTGCAGTCAAGGGTACTACTAGCGGCAAGGTGGCCAACGGCGTCTATGTTGCAGCGGCTGATCTGGACAGCGATGGCCAAGTTGAGATTGTGGCAAGTGCTGATAATGCCACTTCCGTCAATCTTTACAGTTATGGCAACAACACTTGTACGCTGGATGGCAGTCACAGTTTTTCTGCCGAGTTCCCGGGTGTGACAGGTCTGCGTGTTGCAGCCCGTGCAGGCAGGATCATGCTGGGCAGTGGCCCAAGCACCAGCAACTTTTCTCTGGTAAAAATGTTCGAGTATGATAGAACTGCGCTAAAGTTCAATAAAATCGAGCAGTTCCAGCCATCCTACTATAATGTCAAGAAGGGAATGACAGGCTCCAAGAAAGGCGTCTATGTAGGTTAGTGTTGCAGAAAACGCCTGCATGAACCATGCAGGCGTTTTTATCTCACGGGAATGGTGAGCGCAGGTGTGTTGGTTTTGGCCGCACCACTCTGCAGTCTGAACAGTATGGTCAGCAGAGTAAAACTGGCTTTTGAAGTGATATCGGCATCGGCAATATAGAACCAGTAATCACGGTAATGAATGGCCAGGAACGCATGTTCAGGGTAATGTCTGCTCGAATGTATCCGAAGCATCTTGCCGCCGGATGTCTGGCTCCAGTCATAAATGCGGCCGTCAGGGTAGGTCGTCTGCTTCACAAGGCCTTCACTGATGTGTTCTGCTGGCGTTTCTATGCCCTGTGACAGGTAGTAAAAAACACCCATCATGGTGCGGGTGTGAAATACAACCAGATCATCATTGTAAAGCAGTATATTCTCCCCCAGACGATAGCGATTGAATGATGTTTCAAGTTCAAGCAGGTTCTGCAGTTCTTTTGTTTTGGCGGGCAATCTGCTGGTATCCAGATGCAGATAGGTCTGGTTGGCCTTGATATCTGTATCCAGCCGGATGGCCTGATGCTGATGAAGTAATTCAAGCAGGTCGATCAGGCGCAGAAACTTTTCATGATTCACTGGTGGTTGGGTGGGTTGCGGGCCTGACGCTGTGGGTGCGTTTTCGATGGCGTTGATCCGCTCTATGCATATGCCAAAGATTCGGCGCAGACTCCATCCGGAATGCATCAGTCGATAAAGTTTTTCCAGATCAATGGGTGCCAGAAGGCTCTTGACGAATTCTTCGCCCTGCATCGGGGCATAAGATATGGTTGGCTGGGTGTAATATTCACTGGCGCTACCCACTGCTCCCATGGGCGTCTGACCGAGACTGGAGCCACCTGCGGAGCCGGAAACAGTAAATTTCATGGTGGATGCGATATTGATGACATCCAGAAAGAATGTAGGATCGTTATAATGCTGGCGTACCAGATTCAGTAGAATCTGTTCATTCATGCTCTGTGCCAGCGCTTCGTTATAGAGAGGATGGCTATGTTTCAGGCCGTCTGGTCCGAATGAGTTGCAGCCTGTAAGGCTCACCAGTAGCAGGAAGGTGAGTGATTGCCGGCCGCGTTTGTTCATGTGGAGAAAGCCCCCTTCTGGTTGCATGAGTGGATCAGATAAAAAATACTGGATGGTATCATCCAAGATTGATGCTGAGAATTATGGAGACCGGAACGGATGAAAATTCTGCATATGCTTTTCGGTGAGTTCAGGAAGGCGTTGCCGCCCACCCTTTTTTTCATGGTGGCTTTTCATGTCAGCATGCTTTTACGGCATCTTGATGCACAAAGTCTGGGTGTTACGACTGAGCAGTCAGTCAGTGCAACCATAGGAGCATTAGTGGTAGGCAAGGTTTTCCTGTTGCTGGATAACATGGGCCTGAACCGTTGCCTGCAAAACAGGCCCCTGATTTACCCTGTGCTTTTCAGCAGTCTGGTGTACAGTTTTTTTGTTTCGCTGGCCTGGTGTCTGGAGGAACTTGTGCCGCAGATTTTTCATCATGTCAGTTGGGTGGATGCCTGGCATGATTACCAGCGCAACCTCTCAAGACCAGTATTTCTGGCTAACCATCTGGTACTCATGCTTTGGGTGTTGCTCTACTCTTTTTCTGCAAGGCTCATCGGTATCATTGGGGCCGCAAGAGCGTCCAGGCTGTTTTTCGGCGTGAGAACCCGTGATGCTTGAGCTTCGGACAGTATGGGCGGCTGATGAATGAAAGATTACACGCGTTTTCTGTAGCGTCTATGTTCCAGCATGGTGCCTACGATGCTGAATGCGGTGCTGTCTGAGCGTAGTGTCGGGAAATCTTCGTTAAGAGGTACGAGCTCAACAATCGGCTCGCCATATTCATTCATCCCGCGTGGTCTGTACTTTTTAAAGGTGGCTTCGTGCTGTTCGTTACTGGCAACAACCAGATCCCCCGGGGCTGGAGGGACGCTGGGATCTATGATGACGATATCGCCGTCCCTGAACTCGGGTAGCATGGAATCGCCTCGAATCGAGACTGCGAAGGCATGAGGCCCGGTGGCTATCTGTGTGGGAATATATTCCTGCCCGGATCCCTGTTCATATGCGTTGACCGATTCCGTCCACAATCCGGCCTGAACATGACTGATCAACGGAATCTGTGCATAGGCACGGCTGCTGCTGCCATATCCGGATGCACTGAGAGAGGCTTCGAAGCATTCTTCTTCATTCAGGGTATGCAGGCTATCCATATACATGGAAGGCCAGCCAATCAAGGCCTCAATATTTCTGGCAGCTTTGGCGCCGATATGCAGCTGTTCATGGATAAATGCCGAGATATGGTCGGCATCAAGATCATAACAATCTGCAAAATCGGCAAGACTTGAAAACTCGCTTATTTTTTCTTCCAGATTTCTGAGTCGTACAGCATGTATTTCCATATCGATGATCTGCAGGGTCGCTGGCTGGCACTGGATGCTGCATGCTACCCCATTCATTGCGGCAGGCCAAGCAGATAAGATTCGGACTGTTTCGGTTAGACTGATCCGGTTTCCATTTGAAGGTCAACACAATGCGTCCAAAAGACAGCGGGCCAAAAGCCTGTCAGGGGCTCAGGCCGGCGATCTGGTTTAGCTATATTCTGTTTACGCTGGTCATGGTCATTTCTCTTGGTGTTTTCTTATGGCTGGACTGGTCGCTACGTCATGAGCATCTTGAGGCAGATCTTCGAAGAAGCAGCCGCATTGTTTTGCATCAGTTCAGAGATGCAGTGATGGATGCCTCCAGGGTTCTTGATCTTGCGCGAACCAAACTTGAAATTCCCAGCCTGCAGACCCATCTGAATGATAGGGTTGTCTATGACATCCTGAATGAGACCAAGTCAACTTTCAGCCTTTATAACCAGTCAGATTTCTACGGCTTGCTTTTTGCCATTGATCGCAATGGACGTCTGTATGCCCGTTCGGGTAGGCCTGAAGCAGAGCCTATCGATATGTCTGACCGTTTTTACTATCTTGATCTGTTGCGGCACCCGGAAAAACGTATGACGATCAGTCCTGCCGTTCGTGCCAGAACGACAGGTAAGGATGTTTTTCATGTGGCCATGCCCTATCACAGTATGGATGGAGGTTTTGCCGGCGCTGTTGTGATCCAGATCAATCTGGAGCAGTTTTACCGGGTGCTGGATGAGCAGGTTTTTCTGGACGGTGGCGTTCTGGGTATCGATCTTCAGGATGGCTTCCCCGTATTCAGGTATCCTGCCAGATCTGCCATCACCCCTGCCTATGCCATGACGGCTTTTGCCGAGGATGCGTCAATGGGTTTCGCAAGCGTGGTCACTCAGGACTTGGACAGATTGATCTACGCTTTCTGGCGTAACAATCTTGTGCTTGTTCTGCTGGTGACTGGAGGCATCCTGATGACGACGCTACTTTTCGTAGCCCAGATGCGCACGGCGGCAGCACTGGCTGTTGCAGAACAGCTGTCAAGGCTGGATACCCTGACCTGCCTGCCCAATAGACGAGCCATGGCTGAGTTTTCGGAGCGTTTGCAGCGCATGGTGCACCGGGGGCGAAGGCGGGTGAGTGTGCTTTTTTTCGATATTGATGGATTCAAGCTGTTTAATGATCATTATGGTCATGACGCTGGTGATGCGGCGCTGGTAGGTATTGCGGGTGCCCTGAGCGGCAGTCTGTTGCGTCCGGAAGATTTCTGTTGCCGCTGGGGAGGAGAGGAGTTTGTCGTCATCCTTCCTGACAGTGATCAGATGGGAGCGATTCATGTAGCCCAGCGCATTCTGGATGCAGTGGCTGGCCTGCGTTTTTCATTTGATGGCGATACTGATATTACATTGACGGGCAGTATTGGAATCGCTGTCAGCCAGATGGGAGAGGCTGTCATGACCGATGAACTGATTGAGAAAGCTGATGAGGCCATGTATCTTGCCAAGCGCTTTGGCAAGGGTACTTATGCGGTTCATGAAACTCGCCCCGTACCTGTACTGTGAATGCATATGCCAATTTTTCAGCGATATGTTGGCATTGATTATTCTGGCGCAGCAAGTGCATCTACACCGCTACGTGGTCTACGCCTTTTTATGGCAGAAGGTGAACAGTCCCCGCAGGAAATTCTCCCGGCCTCAAATGATGCGGCCAGTTGGAGCAGAGAGAGGCTGGCTTTATGGCTTGATGCTTTGCTGTCCGAAAATGTTCCTGCCATCGTGGGTATCGATCACGGATTCTCCTTTCCACTGGCTTATTTCGATCATTATGGTCTTGCTTATGTGTGGGATGATTTTCTTGATGACTTTTGCGATCACTGGCCCCTTGATCATGCCGGCGTGACGGTTGAGGCTATCCGGCATTCAAAAACGGGAAAAGGCGTTTTGCGCTCAGGCAGTGCAAGATGGCGTCGCATGACTGAGATCCGTTGTCGCGCCAAGTCAGTATTTCATTTTGATGTGCCAGGGTCGGTAGCCAAGTCTACCCATACGGGGCTTCCCTGGCTCAGATATCTGCGCTGCCGACATGTCAATGCCGGGCGTTTGCAGTGCTGGCCCATGGATGGCTGGCAGGTGCCAACAGGATCTTCAGTCATGCTGGAAGCTTATCCCAGCCTTTACAGGCAGGATTTTCCCGCGCCTCATCTTGGTCAGGATCAGCAGGATGCTTATGCGATTGCAGCATGGTTGCAACGTGAGGATGGCATGTTCCGTCTTCATGATGCTCTTGAGGGAGGTTTGCTGACGTATGATGAGAAAAGGCTGGGAGTCATAGAAGGCTGGATTCTGGGGTGCTGATATGAGGTTGATGACCGTTAATCTGAGGGCGCTTGCATTACTAGCGCGCGAACCCTGGTTGCTGGCTGGTCTGGTGCTTGCCAATATGCTGGTGGCCATGATCCAGCTGGTTGAGCCTCTGCTGTTTGGCAGGGTGGTGGATGCTCTGGCACTGCATCAGGACGCCATGCCTCTGGTGGCGATCTGGGCGGTGGCTGGACTGTTGGGAATGCTGGTGGCTGTCATGCTTGCTGTTCATGCAGACAGGCTCAGTCATCGCCTGAGACTGGCCATGCTGGATGAGGCTTTTCAGAAAGCCTTGCATGCATCCCCAGAGATTGCCTGCGAAGGTGGTTCGTCGGCAGTCATGCGTATACTGATTGCAGGTGTCGATGCCCTGTTCTGGCTGTGGCTGAATGTCCTGCGAGAGCATTGCGCTGCATTGTTGCATGTGCTGATGCTATTACCCCTTGCGCTGTTCATGCAGCCAGTGCTTGCCTGTATCCTCTATGTCATGTCAGGCATTTATGCTTTTGCCAATGTCAGTATTGCACGGCATTCTGCTGCCCGGCAGAGTATTGTGGAAAACTTTCAGCACCACCTCTTTGGGCGTATGGGGGATGTGCTGGCCAATACGACCGTGCTGCAGAGTTTCTCGCGTATTGCTCGCGAGTCTGCTGATCTGCAGGCCATGATGCAGCGTCTTCTGCAGGCGCAGTATCCGGTGCTGACCTGGTGGGCCCTGGTCACTGTATTTACGCGAATTTCAGCGACGCTTACCATGCTTGCCCTTTTTGCTGTTGGCAGTTTTCTGGTGGCAGCGGGACAGGTTACCGTAGGCAATCTGGTTAGTTTTGTCAGTTTTGCCACATTGCTGATTGCCCATCTGGATCAGCTGTCCGGTTTTTTTGCCCGAACCCTCAATCAGTCCTCGGTGCTACCGGCTTTCTTTGAGCTGGTTGATCGCGCTCCTGATTATCCTGATGATCCGGATGCCTCTGTATTACGGATTGATAGGGGGGTTGTCAGTTTTGAACATGTATCATTTCATTATCCTGACAGTAGTCATGGTGTGTATGACCTGAGTTTTACCGCAAGGCGTGGTCAGACTGTCGCGCTGGTGGGCTCGTCCGGATCTGGCAAGACTACCACCATGAAGCTGCTGCAGCGCTTCAGGTTCCCAGATAGCGGAGTGATCCGTATTGACGGACAGGATATCCGGCGGGTTACGCTGGTGTCGCTGCGACAGGCGATAGCGGTTGTATTCCAGGATGCTTTTTTGCTGAACCGGTCTATCGGTGAGAATATT
>JBEBBU010000104.1:0-9885 GCA_041158225.1 Pseudomonadota bacterium
TGGTTCGGAGGAATAAAAAAACTGTGCCACCCGTTCCAGCCAGCCTCGGGCATCAGCCATCTGCGCTTCACTCATGCGATTGACTCACGATACACCCGATCATCCGTTACTATAAGGATCAGCATAACCCAAACCGTGCAGGATACAACACTCTTTGTTTTCCATGACTTCAGCATCAGCCGCAATAACATGATCGTATCCCTGTAAATGCAGCATGCCGTGCACCACCATATGCGCCCAGTGTGCTTTCAGGGATTTGCCCTGCTCAGCAGCCTCCCTGCACACCACAGCAGCGCAGATGACAATATCCCCCAGCTGATCGTTGGGAACTCCCTCCGGTACCTCAAACGGGAAACTCAGTACATTGGTAGCCCCGGTTTTATGCCGATAAGCTTTATTGAGTGAAGCACTTTCATCTTCATCCACCACACGGACAAGCACCTCGGCATCATCACCCTCATTGGCTGCATCCAGCCACGCATGGATCTCGGATACTTCTGGCACATCATCCCTGTGACAGGCCAACTGCATTTCAAGCGTGATCAACCGTTTTCCCCCCTAACACTGCCATGACTCTCATCCCAGGCTTCATAGGCCGCGACTATACGCTGAACCAGCGGGTGCCGAACCACATCACGGGTAGTAAAATGTGTAAAACTGATACCTTCAATATTCTGCAGCACTTCCATCACATGCCTCAATCCGGAATCCCGGCTTCTTGGCAGGTCAATCTGGGTCACATCACCTGTAATGACCGCCTTGGAACCAAAGCCTACCCGGGTCAGAAACATCTTGATTTGCTCTTGGGTGGTATTTTGCGCCTCATCCAGAATGATGAAAGAATCATTAAGCGTTCTACCGCGCATGAAAGCCAGAGGAGCAACTTCGATGACATGCCGTTCCATCAGCTTGGCGACACGCTCGAAGCCCATCATTTCATAAAGAGCATCATAGAGTGGGCGCAGGTAGGGATCGACTTTCTGCGCCAGATCACCCGGCAGAAAACCCAGCTTCTCCCCAGCTTCCACAGCTGGTCTTGCGAGTATCAGCCGTTTAACCCTGTCCTGCTCCAGTGCCTCTACCGCACAAGCCACGGCAAGATAGGTCTTGCCTGTACCCGCAGGTCCGATACCAAAATTGATATCGCATGCGGCAATCCGCTCGAGATAGCGCAGCTGGTTACTGCCACGCGCCCGGATGAGACAGCGGCGGGTACGGATAATGGCATCATCAGGCGTATCCTGAAACCCTTCCGACTTTGTCCTTTCCTCAGCCGCCAGCAAGGCATCAAGGTGGGAACGCTGCATGGCAAGATGCACCTGCTCCGAAGTGAGTGGCTCAGATTCCGTCAGGGCATAAAGACTTTTCAGCAGTTCATGACACAGGGCTACATCATCGGGTTCCCCCTTGAGTATGAACTCATGTCCCCTGCCGGCAATTTCCACCCCCAATCGCTGCTCTATCTGCTGCAGATGACTGTTGAATGGTCCGGCCAGATCCTGCAGCCTTTTCGCATTTTCTGGTTTAAGTTGTAGTGTCAGGTTCACGGGCATTCCTTTTTCCCTCCAGTGGAATACCGTTAATCTGCGACTGTATCGCGGATTTGCAAGTGGCCGCGCAGGGAGTTTGGCATGGCATCCGTAATCAGCACATCGACAAAATGTCCGACCAGCCTTGAGCTCCCCACAAAATTGACTACACGGTTGTTTTCGGTACGCCCGCTCAGTTCCTGCATGTCCTTGCGCGACAGCCCCTCAACCAGAACGCGCTGGATACTACCGATCATGGATCTGGAAATGGCCATAGCCTGCTGATTGACAAGAGCCTGCAGGCGCGACAGGCGCTCCTTCTTGACGGCCACAGGCACATCGTCAGGCAGTTCGGCAGCAGGCGTTCCAGGCCGGGGGCTGAACAGGAAACTGAATGAATGATCAAAACCAAGCTGGGCAATCAGATCCATGGTCTGCTGAAAATCTTCTTCACTCTCTCCCGGAAAACCCACAATGAAATCAGATGAGAGGCTGATATTGGGTCTCAGCTGACGCAGACGGGCTATCCTGCCAATATAGTCCTCGATAGTATGACCACGCTTCATGCGTGCAAGAACGCGGTTACTGCCACTCTGGACGGGCAAATGCAGATGGTCAACCAGTTCAGGAATTTCGCCGTAGGCCTCAATGAGGCTGTCAGAGAATTCTACAGGGTGGGAGGTGGTGAAGCGTATCCTTTCAATACCGTTAATAGCCGCCACATGATGCAGCAGCAACGCCAGATCAGCTTCCTCTCCTTCACCCATATCACCGCGGTAGGCATTGACGTTCTGCCCGAGAAGATTGACCTCCCGAACACCCTGCACTGCCAGCTGGGTAATCTCGCTGATAATATCAGCCATTGGGCGACTGACTTCCTCACCTCGGGTATAGGGGACTACACAGAAGGTACAGTACTTGCTGCAACCTTCCATAATAGAGACATGTGCTTTCGGACCTTCAGCCCTGGGTTCCGGCAAGGCATCGAACTTTTCCATATCCGGAAAAGATACATCAATGACAGGGTGACGTTCACGCCGGAATGCTTCCAGCATGTCAGGCAGGCGGTGCAGTGTCTGCGGCCCGAATACAAGATCCACAATAGGTGCACGCTGTTGTAACGCTTCACCTTCCTGGCTGGCAACACACCCTCCCACGCCCACAATGAGATTGGGATTTTTCTGTTTATAGGGTTTGAGGCGTCCCAGTTCCGAGAAAACCTTTTCCTGTGCCTTTTCCCTGATGGAACAGGTATTCAGGAGTATCATGTCAGCCTCGCCGGGATGGCTGGTAAGTTCAAACCCGTGCGATTCCCGAAGTACATCCTCCATTTTGCTGGAGTCGTATTCGTTCATCTGGCATCCAAATGTCTCAATATACAGTTTCTGTGTTGTCATGTCGGAGGATCAGAAGGTTCATCAGTCTCATCAACGGGCAGACGCGAGTTCAGCAGAAATAGCCGGTAAGCAAGCATACCGGTAATAAATCCACCCAGATGCCCCCACCAGGCAACTTCTGCATGCATATGCCCCGCCGCAGACAGGCCATTGGTGGCCTTGTACATCTGTATGAGTACCCAGATGCCCAGAAAAGCAATGGCAGGCACCTGAACGAACAGAGGAAGGAAGAAAACCCAGATCACCAGACGGGCTCTGGGGTAAAGGAAAAAATAAGCACCCATCACACCGGCAATAGCGCCTGAAGCACCAATCGTGGGGATATTGGATTCAGGCATGAAATAGATCTGCATGACACCTGCCACCAGGCCGCACAGCAGGTAGAAAACCAGAAAACGGACTGATCCCATCCTGTCCTCGACATTGTCCCCGAATATCCACAGCAGCCAGATATTGGAAATCAGATGCAGCCAGCCTGAGTGCAGAAACATGCTGGTAAGATAAGGTGAGTAGTCATCCGCCGGATAACCGATCTGGGCAGCCCAGTCAGGGTAGGCAAAGCGGGCAGGCACCAGACCTCGCAGGTAGAAAAGACTCTGGACATCCTGAACCGGCAGATAGAGCGTGTAGAGAAACAGCGCGGCATTGACAATAATAAGCACCCAGGTCACCCAGGGTGTATATAGGCAGGGGATGGTATCCCGATATGGTATCAAGCGCTTTACTCCCCAAGGGAAGACAGTTTTTTCCTAAGATGCAGCAATGTATCACATGCGCCAAGTGTTGCCATCATCACCATCGTCGCAACCGGAAACAATGCGATACCCATATACGGTGGCACGGCCAGAAACCAGGGCCAGCGGGCCCGATCCACGACCATATGCAGCACGGCAAGCCCAAGAAATGCATAGGGAAAACTGAGCAGAACCATGAGGTCCTTCTGAACTTCACTTTTCCAGAAGCCAGCTGCAACGATAAGTAAGGGAAGAATCAGGTTGCCGGCTAATGGCAGTGTCATGGCCTGATAAAGCGCAGCAAAATCAGTCCTGCCATCCAGAATACGTCGCATCCAGCAACCCAGCAGCAGTGACCCGAAACTTATCATGCCGAGCAGGGTGGCAACCAGGCCACTCATGATCATGAGCGTGCCATCATCTTCAAATCCTTGCAGCCCTGCACCGGGGACACCCTTGATGGCACGCTCCAGCCAGCCCTGCCAAAACTGCATGGCATTGCCGCTTACCCATTCCAGAATGACAACACCTGATGCCAGCATTCCTGTCATTACAGCAAGTGCCTGCCCAAGACCACCATCGCGCAACCTGATGGCAGCGACAGCCACCACCGGCGTCAGCATGACCACCAGTGGCAGTTCAAGTCCAGGCCTGCCCGGAATGAAACTGGCACCAACCGCAGCGCTGGCAAGCATGATCACGATCATGCCCAGATGCATCAACCTGCCGCCACTTTGCAGTAAAAAAGCAAGAAGAGCCAGCGCCATCAGCGTTGCAGGCATAAAATAGAGCGAGAACAGCACAAAAAAACCGAGCACGCCGTATGCGTGCCACCACGAACGACCGACATATGCGGCCAGATCCCTGAATATTTCACGCATCGATAGACGGGCTAGCCTGCAAACGTTAGCGGGGTTTCAATGGATAACGTCGTTCCAGATCATCCACAAAGCGGACAACCTGCTTAATGCCTCCCCGAAGCATGCCTTTGGGCGACTTTTCTGCCCAACTGATAATACGCTTCTCACTATTCGGCCATAGTATCAGGCCGCCCGCTACCACAAACGGAAAACCAATAATTCCGGGCAGGATAAAACCGGCAACCCCCACGGTAAACAGCATCCAGCCCACATCCTTGGGCAGTGCTTCTATCCTGTGTAACTGGGATATCAGTGGATCCTCAACCACGACTGGAAGACCTGAGACCTGTTCCTCGCGTCTGGTATCCTGATGCTCGCTGTTCATTGCTACCTCCACCGTTCAGCGCAAAAGTCGACGATGATGGCCGGACAGCGAAGCATCCATGTTTCTGGATACCCGGCGCTGTACATTCAGCACCCCGATATTGCCCAATATACCCGAAGTAATGCCATTCAGCACTCCTGCAAAACCGCCCACCACACACAGCAGGTTGGGAATCAGCCCACTACGCAGGGTCTGCCGCAGTTTCGCATCCTGAGTATATGCCAGCGTAAACAGGGTTACCAGCGCGTCAAGACGCTCGCCCATGGCGACAATATCAGCCTGGCATTCACCTGCACGGTCATTGTCATAGCCCAGTGCCATGCTGACATGAGCAGCCTGCTGTGTTGCTACATCCAGCACATCCGCACTGGCAAAGGCGGGATACAAGCCTCGCTTGGCCAGTCCCTCAAGAAAACGGGTCACCTGTATATCGTCCATATCACCACTATACAGATCTGCACCAAGGCTTGCGGAGAGTACTGACGCTTCCTGTTCGCTCCTGTCAGAAACCAGAAAGACCTGTACGCCAAGATCACGAATGCGCTGTATGGCTTCAGCAGCTCTGGGACGCGCATCTGGCACAAAACTGACGCTACCGGCATCAACCCCATCAAGACTGACCTTGATGGATGGCAGCACACCTTCCTGAGCAGACAGACTGGTCAGGGTCAGTATCTGACGATCCACTTCAACGCTTAGCGTATTTTCCTCCAGCACTTTCATCAAAGGCTGACGTACGGCAAGCTGCTGACTGCTACAGGCGGCCAGCAGGGCATCCGTACGCACATCTCCCAGATAAAGCCCGGCACCGGCCACCATACGCAGGAAGACATCATGATCCATGACACCATGATCCAGCCTGTCAATACGCCATGAAGGCTGCTCCAGCCCCGGATAATCCTTGATCACAAGGAAACGGCTCTGCCTGAGACGGTAAAGTGCACCCGGATCTCTCAGTAACAGCCCCTGCCGCATCAGCACGCTACTTTCCTGTAACGTGGCCATTGGCGCTGCAAGGTGGGCAGCACTGAACCAGTCCTGATGCAGGATGGCACCCACTACAAAAAGATTCCCCATGGCAAGCCCTACCGCTGCTGCTGCCAGCGTGGGAGGTACGGCACGGTCTGAAAGCCTTTGACCAGCCGCCTGAACCTCAGGTACGGCAACTGCGCGCACCGCACTCCTGTTGAAGCCTTCTACCACAGATATGGCCCGGCTGTTCAAACCAGATACCGTCACACTGACCAGCGCCTGCCCAAAAATGATATGGCTGGAAGCATACAATGCGTCGCCCGGAACCTTCCGCACTGGATGAATCTCTCCTGTCATCGCCTGCTCGTCCACAAGCACGCTACCAGAGATGATCTGCGCATCGACAGGCACATGCTGGCCGGCATGCAGTGTCAGCCTTTCATCCATCCTGATCGCGGCGACAGGGGTTGTCATTTCAACACCCTCGGCTGAAACATAGTCAACCACAGCCGGTAAACTCACGGTTTCCTGCACCACACGCTGCTGCTGTTTCTCAAGCTCCTTGCGTGTTCGCCTTTCCCAGTAACGCCAGGACCAGTCGGTCAGGGCAAATGCCAGAACCTGCCCGCTGACAATGGAACAGGCAAGCAGAGCCATCATCCACGTGGGTGTCGTCAGTTTGCCTCTGCCAATATCCCTGAGAGCATCACGCATCGTGCCTACATTGGTCACCAGCATGATGCCAGCGCTCAGCGGTGTTGCCAGAGGCAGCACCAGTTCACCTGCAGCGGCCAATCCAAGCGAGGTATTGACGGTTGCAAACCTGACAGGTTCAGCCTTGACCACTGGCAATGCCAATCTATCGGTGTTCCACACCAGATCATCTGCAGCCCGCAACAGCGCGTGGACGCTGATACGCTCAGGATCGTGTGCAATCAGGACTTTGCCGGAAGACGCACTCAGACTGACTGAGGCAACGCCCTGAATCTGCCTTAATCCTTTGGCAACTCTGGCAGCCCGATCAGCGACAGCATCAATTCCTGGATAATGGATTTCAAGCCTGCCAGGACGACTCTTGCCGGGACGCCATGAAGAAATCATCTGGCCGTGGCGATACCATGTGACAGGACGCTCACGCTGCCAGCGGGGAAGCATACCGGTATCCAGAGGTTGAATCCGGCCTTCGATGGCATCACAACAACTGGCCAGAAATACCTTGCGGCTGGAAGGCTCTGTCTGGTAACGGATCGTGATTGAACCACCGGACGGATCAAGCTGTATTGAAATGATTTCTGGCAGGGAAAACAGCCTCAATACCAGATTTCTCAGAAGATCATGTTCGCTGGCAAACAGCCCATGATTCCGGCAGCGCACCCAGTCCCTGCCCAGAGAAACACTACTTACGCCCGAAGCAAGCTCACTCACCGCTTTTACCCTCCAGATCAGTGTTGCATGGAAGCATCATGATGATGCGACTCGTCAAAACCAGCCTCCCTGAGTTCGGCCTCAAGCTGCAGACGCCGCTCTCTTTCCAGCCTTGAGACCTTGCGTAATGGCCACACGCCGTTGGCAAGCGCCCCCAGAGCAGCCACATTGTTGGTCACCACCGACATGGCAATACCAAAGCCCATGGTAAATACGCCCGCCACACAGATCAGGTTGGGCACCAGTATCATGGTCCAGCTATTGCGGACATTGCCTGCCATATCATGAGCAATATCTCTCAGTTCACACAGCTTGCCCAGGCCCTGCTCCATAAACACAATCTGCGCCGTATCGGTCGCAATGGAAGTAGCACCTCTCAGCGAAATGGAGACATTAGCCTGCTTCAGTGCGATGGAGTCATTGATGCCATCGCCAATAAAACAGACCTTCTTGCCTTCTTCCTGCAGCTGCCGCACATAATCGGCCTTGTCGGCGGGCAATACCTGGGCGAAATAGCGGTCCATACCCAGTTCTTCAGCCAGCTTGCGGGTAGGTGCCTCATGATCGCCCGAAATAATGGCAAGATGCTTGATACCACGCGCCCTCAGGCCAGCGACAATGTCCTTGACCTCAGGCCTGACCGCCGCCTGCAGTTCGACTGCGCCGCCCAGTTTGTCATCGACCCCGACCATGACCATGGTGTAACCTTCAAGGTGGGCGGCGTCCAGTGCCTTCTTGATTTCGGGGGTAAGCTTGATGTTTTCCATCTCCATGAAGCGCGGGCTACCCACCCGGATGGTATGACCATTAATGCCGACACTGATGCCATAGCCCACCTTGTACTGGGTTTCATCCGTGGCAGGCAGTACAAGCCCAGCCTCTTCAGCCTTGTGCAGTATCGCCAGCGCTATAGGATGGTGAAATTTCTGCTCAGCGGCTGCAGCATACTGCAGGATTTCATGTTCACTGAAGCCCTTGGTGGCATAAATCCTGCCGACCTCAGGGCGCTCGCGCGTCAGCGTCCCTGTCTTGTCAAACAGGACAGTATCCACTTCATTCATCAGTTCAAGTGCCCGGCCATCCTTGACCAGAATACCGCGCTGGGCGCACAACGCGAGCGATGAGAGCATGGCCAGCGGCGCTGCCATACGGATACCTGTTCCCATATCACTGTTGAGCACGGCCACTGCACCATGAGGCCCCATGGCTGCCATGGCAACGCCACCCAGAGCAAGGGTCGGTATTACCGCCTGATCCGCAAGTCGCTCGCCCTTGTTCTGCGAAGTCAGTTTATAGCCCGCTGTATCATTGAGAATCTGACTGATCTTGGAAGAAGCGGTATCGTTACCTGACAGTTCGACTGCGACATGGATCTTGCCGGCAACCAGAATAGTCGATGCATAGACATGATCACCCACACCTTTCTCGGCAGGGGTAGACTCACCCGTCAGCGCATGCTGGTCCACCATGGCCATACCTTCCATGATGACACCGTCCACAGGTACGGCGTCCCCAGTATGAACCACTACGATATCGCCCTTGCTTACCTTGTCGAGTGAAACCTCGATTTCCACGCCATCCTGTAACAGCCAGACATAGCGGGGCTGCTTGCCAAAGGCACTCAGCAGCATCTTTTTGGAATTATCTTCGGTTTTACGTACCAGAAGCCGTCCAAAAGAAAGACACCAGGCCAGCACGGCGCCAGGCAGTACCTGTAGCGTGGCAAGACAGCCAACCACTACAATAGAGTCAAGAACGTCGACACCCAGACGTTTTTCCTTGAACAGCACCTCCCATGCCCCCTGAAAACTGGGGATAGAGGTATAGGCAAAAACAGCAGCAGCAACAGGCACCAGAGGAGGTGCCGCCAACTGGGCAACAGCAGCCAGTGCCAGTGATCCCGTACAGATGGTAAGGTCAAGATCGAGCTTGTCCAGTTCGGCCTGATGCTCGGCCTGGGCAAGGGCGCTGTCAAGAATTTCGATCAACTGCTCGCGGGTCAGGCGCCTTGGATCATATTCAATCTGGACAACGCAGCGAAGGGAGTGCGTCTGGTACTGATCCACCCCAAGTACGCTCATCAGTTCACGCTCAATGGCCTGGCAGAGGATGGCTTTCCGGTACAGCACAGGATTCTTCAGCCTGATGACACCTAGGCGCTCTGAAACAATCTGCCAGCCTGAAATCCTGCGACCGTAACGGTGGTAGTGCAGCACACCATGACGGTCTCGGGCTACCGGTGCCTCGGTCAGATAGGGAGCACCGGCAGCCGCCGCGGCGTCATCCAGACTGAAACTGTCAGACAGCGCCGCCATGACATCCTTGAGTACAAACTGGCGGTCATTGAAGTGAAGATCAGCATGACCATCTCTGACGACAATGTTTCTGATAACGTCAGGCCGGAAGGCTCTGACCAGAAAACGGCGGAACTCAGGCGCTTCAGGAGCACTGAACACCGAAGAATTGGTGATCCTGACAACACCAGATGATGGAAACTGAACGGATGAAGACACAGAGCTTCGCGCAGGCAATGAACTACTTTTTTCGGTCATGGATAATCCGGCTGATACAACGGTAGAGGCC
>JBEBBU010000105.1:0-5836 GCA_041158225.1 Pseudomonadota bacterium
TTTCCATGTCAGCCAGTTCATTTTTGCCGGATTTGGCCAGATCGGTCGTATGACGTGCCACCACCTTTACATCGCTCATGGTATCCAGCAGTTCATTGGCGGTATCGGCAATTTCGCGGGAAGCTGCAGCGATCTGTTTGGTCGTGGCACCAAGGCCAGCCACTTCCTCTCCCTGGGCATGAGTCATCACGGTCAGGGTATTGGAAGTGGATACCAGTTCGGCGGTGGATTTCTGTACCTGTCCGACCAGTGAGTTTAGATAACGCGTCATGCGGTCCAGTGCCCTGAGCAGTTTGCCTGGCTCATCATCAGCAGTAGTATCCGTGAGCTCAACGGTCAGGTCACCTTCGGCGACTGTTTCGGCTGTTTTCAGGGCTCTGGCAATAGGGCGCGAGATGGAGCGGCTGACAAAAACGGCGGCCAGTGCTGTGAACAGCAGAATGGTCAGAAACAGCCAGTTGATGGCTTTGCGCTGTTGCTCGATAGGCAGCAGCGCTTCATTTTTGTCTATCTGTACCATCATCCCCCAGCGGAATGATGGCAGATAAGTCCATGCCGCAAAAACTTCCTTGCCATGGATATCCTGGATGATACCGAATCCCTTGTCGCCCAGCACGGCGCGGTAAATGCCAGTGTCTGATGTCTGCGGGTTGTCTTCTGCCAGCTGGATTTTAAAGCTGGCGCTTGGATTGTCGCGCATTGGCGCCACGATACCCAGATAAGGCTGATTGATACCAATAGCGTGCCCGTTCTCATCAATCAGTGGTTTGCCATTCTGTTCGGCCTTGTGCCACATGCGCCGTGCCACCAGCGTCTGGCCGGTAGCACCCAGCGCAGTCGAATCGGTCACTGCTTCAAAAACCTCAGGCGTACAGATCTGCAGAACCAGCATGCCAACAACCTGATTGTCGGCGTCGAACAGGGGCGTTGCCACAAAACCTATGGGTTCGTTATTGCCCGGATAGATATAAAAATCAGAAATTTCAGCTTCAAGCAGCGTACCGGCACGGCTGACTGCCGCCGCCACAGGGGTTCCATTCAGCGGGCCGGTCCAGAGATTGCCGCCATGCTCAATGGTCTGGTCTGTCTGCCATAGAAAATCACCGTTGACGGAGAATATAATCAGATTATCAAACCCGGTATTCTCAGTCATACTTTCTATGGGTTTTTGCAGTTTGAGCAGTTCCTCATGCTCATGAGCATAGCGGACGGGGTCATTCCTGAACTTCTGCATGCCCACGGCAAGACCGGAAAGAAGCGGCGTTCTGCCAAGCACATTGGCGACGCGGGTACGCTCGTAGGCGTAGTCTTCCATGTGCTCGGATTTGTGCTTGGCAATGAAGATGAGCTCCTGCTGCACCCGGCTTTTCAGACTCTCAGTGTAGATGCTGTCCATGATGAGATTCAACAGCATGGCCGGTACCAGTGCCATCAGTACAAACCAGAACAGAATGCGTCCGGCAATGCCCTTGGACAGTATGGGTATGTAAGCAGACCAGCGTTTCATCGCGTCATCAACCTGTTGTCCAGTACGCCACTGTCAGTTCTGGGATTGGCCCACTGTCTGTCCCATCCCAGATAGAGGTCATCAAGATAGTCATCCCAGGCCATGCGGCTGCGGGTGCGTGGATAGGGTATGGGACGGATGGGGGAGTCTGCAGACCAGACGATGCTGATCTGGCCATCTCCCCTGATCTGGCCGATATTGAACGAGCGCCAGGTATGCCGCGTGGAAGAATCTACCGTAATGACACCTTCCGGAGCATTAACACTCTGACCAAGCATGGTGGCATTGACCTGTGATACTTCGGCGGAATCGGCCTGTTCAACCGAGCGTGCCCACAAATGGACGCTGAAGTAGGCGGCTTCCATCACGTCACTGACCACGCGCTGCTGACCATAGCGGTTATGGAAGCGTTGCAGGAAATCCTGGTTTTCCCTGCGCGGAATGGACTGAAAATAGCTCCAGGCAGCGTAGTGGCCGGCAATATCTTCGGGGTTCATGATGCTCAGTTCGGTTTCACTGACCGATAGTGATACCACTGGGGTGGTTCTGGCGGTCATGCCAGCTTCCCGCAGTTTACGGTAGAAGGCTATATTGGTATTGTCACTGACCAGCGTGCTCATGATGACATCAGGCTGGGCTTCCTTGATTTTGGCGATCATACGGTCAACATCGGCACTGCCGAATGTCACGTACTCTTCGCCTACGATATGGCCTTTCAGTGCCGGGATCTGGTCACGGATGATGGTATTGACACTCCGGGGCCATACATAGTCCGAGCCAATGATAAAGACCTTGGTGCCCAGATTGTCCAGTGACCATTTGAGGGCAGGGATGATCTGCTGGTTGGGGGCGGCGCCGGTATAAATGATGTTGGGAGAGATTTCCATGCCCTCATAGGCCATGGGATAAATCAGCAGGTGGCGGAATTTTTCCACGACTGGCCTGACCATTTTGCGGCTGGCGGAAGTCCAGCAGCCAATCAGGGCATCCACCTTGTCGTTGACAATCAGCCGTTCGGCTTCCTGGCTGAAGGTAGGCCAGTCCGATGCGCCGTCTGCAACGATGCCTTCCACCCGGCGCCCAAGCAGGCCACCACGTTCATTGATTTCCTCAATCGCCAGCAGTTCGGCATCCACAGCATTTTTTTCGCTGGTCGCCATGGGACCCGTCAACGAGTGCAGGATGCCAAGCCTGATGGGAGGCCGTTTTTCCGGCTTGAACATCATGTAACCGAATGCGGCTACAGCACAAAGAAGCAGTGTGGGTAGGACAAGCTGGGCGGGAGAGCTTTTCATGTCAGCTGAACTGGCTCATGTCCTGGTGTATGCTGAAAATCTGGCTGAAGCCACTGATTTCAAATACTTCGCGGACAGCCGGTGCCAGTGCGCACAGATCAAGCGTACCGCCGGGGATTTCACGGATCTTCTTGGCTGCCATGAGAAAGCTGCGTAGTCCTGCACTGCTGATATAGTTCATTTCTGTACAGTCCAGAATTAACCGGGTATGTCCCTGTTCCAGATGAGCCAGGATACTTTCTTCCAGTGTCTTGGAGCCACTGGCATCCACGCGGCCTTTGAGTGCCAGAACAAGACGGTTGTCTGAGGAATGGGAGCTGATTTCAAGCATGATGGTTTCCATTGTTCGTGTTCATGATAGACCAAAATGGTCAATCCCTGAATGTCAGTTGCAGTTCGGCGTGATCTTCGCTCACTTCCCTTGATCTGACATGATCAGCCAGTTTGCGCAGTAGATAGCCAGCCATGGTGAGTACTGCGCCTTCATCATTCAGAAATTCCTCATGGGATGGCGGAGAGGTAGGCAGATCCAGCGCACCGCCCGCATAGTGCAGTATTACCGAGAAACTGAATTCATCATAGATGGTTTCAATCTCGATCTGGTCATTCTTTGAAAGTGAATGATCAATGAGAATTTCAATCGCCTGCCAGGTGGCATTTTCGGCACGGGTCACGACCTCGGGTCGCGCACCCCATGCGCTTCCCTGACGTTCCAGATAGTCGAGGATTTCATCCCGCTCCGAGAACTTCAGGTCAAATTCATGATGCTTGCGTGTCTGGGATCCAATGCGGAAAAGGGCGGACAGCAGGATGGCGGTTGTCACCCCCGTAGCCACACCGGACAGGGTAAACAGTTGCAGCACCGGTGGCAGCAGGCGGTAAAACTCTGTCATCGTTTCATAGCTGATGCCGGTGATGAGACCGATACCTACGGCAATGATTTTCCGGTTGTCCAGAAGCCGTGAGGCAATCATCTGCAGGCCGGCCAGACTGGTGAACAGGGCGAGGAAGAGCATCGACGCACCGATCACCGGTTCGGGTACCAGACGCCAGAGTACAAATACCCTGGGGATGAAAGACATGAGAATGAACATTCCACCAAGCCACAGGGCAATGATACGGCTGGTACATCCTGTGGCCGCACCCAGTGTGACCGCACCACCACTGGAGGTCAGTGGCAGTCCCTGGGACAGGGAACAAAGCAGGTTGGTGATGGCTTCAGCCCTGATGCCGCTGCTTATGGGATGCATGTCCGGTCTTTTCCAGTCAGCATCATTGAAGCGCTGGGCCAGTACCAGAGCGCCAAATCCATGCAGTGCCAGCACCAGGCCGGTGATGACAAAAGAGGGGATCAGCTCAGGATTAAAGACAAAGGTATGATTCCACACTACGGGCATTCTGAAGCTGGGCACAGCGGTCAGAGACGCCATGTCAACCGACCAGTCTCCCTTGATCGCATAACTGCAAACCGTACCACCGAGCATTCCTGCAAAAGCAGAGAACAGGCGCAGCCTGCCTTTGATCCAGACATTGCAGGCAATCATGAGTGTGAGGGTCGTGGCGGCAAGCAGCATGTCATAATTGTCATCGACCATTGCATTATGTGCATTGGTGATCATTCTCAGGCCGTTGCCGCCCATGCCAAGCCCCATCAGCAGAATGCTCAGTCCGGCAACTTCCACAGAGAAAATTCCCCTGAAATGACGGAACAGGAAACTGCAGGCCAGCTGGGTTAAACCGACAACCGACATCATGCCAAACACCAGGCCCATGCCACCATAGCTGGCGGCAAGACTCATGGCAGCAAAGCTGGCACTGGTGACCTGTAGCGGGCAGAAGTAGCCGCTACCTGTCCAGCGCCCTCCATAGGCCTGCAGAATGACGCCCAGACCGGCAGTCATCAGCGTAGATGACATCAGACTCTGAAAGTGATCAGGGCCCAGATTCAGGCTGCTGATGAGCAGTGGCGAGAGTACCAGATACACACCAAGAAAAGATAACTGCTGGACCGCGACCATCCAGGCCAGTGTCCAGGGTGGGCGTGCCTCCAGCCAGTAAGTGATGGATTCCGGTTTCCTCATGATATTCAGTCCGCGATGGGCATGAATACCGTGCTGTCACTGTCCGAGATCCAGAGATCACCGCTTTCCAGATCAAACCACCATCCGTGCAGCTTGAGTTTCTGCTGCTGCATGGCGGCCATGACCCAGGGGTAGCCCCGCAGGTTCTGCAGGGTATTGAGTATGGCTGCACGTTCCAGCAGGTAGGGGTAGGCATGCAACTGTTCCAGACTTACCTTGCGCTTGCCGCTGGCGCTCTGGCTATCCGGGATTTCAATATGGCAGGCGTTATGGGCGATGGACACCCAGTTGCCAATGAACTCGCGTTCAACTTTTTCTCCGGATTCGATATTCAGCAGCGCCTTGATTCCGCCACAGCGGGCGTGTCCCATGACGATGATGTGACTGACACCAAGGTCGCGGACTGCATATTCAATGGCAGAGCCTGCGCTGTCATAATGTCCACCGCGCTGGTAGGGGGGGACAAGATTGGCAACATTGCGTACGACAAACAGGTCGCCAGGCTGGGCTCCCATCAGCAGGGCAGGATCGACCCGTGAGTCGCTACAGCTGATGAGAAGAACTTTGGGGTGCTGGCCTTCTTCCACCAGCGTATGCATCATTTCCGGCTGGTGATCGTAGAATCTGTCCTTGAACTGCCTGATGGCCTGCAGAAAATGGCCCAGATCACTGGATTCACAACATGCTGTATCGGTCATGGTTCATCTTCCGGTTCTGGTGATGTTCTGGTACATGCAGAAAACCACCGCTTCCCCTGCCTGTGCAGGGTATACGATGGCTTCTGTACAAGGTGTCGTAATGGCTTCAGTTCTTTTTCTGCAGCAGTGGCAGTTCACTGGCGGTTTCAAGATCCATCATCATGATGAGCTGGTCTTCAACCTGCAGGAAACGTGCGGCAGTTGCAGCGGAGGTGGCGTCCTTGATGCGCGAGAAATATTTGCGCAGCAGGTCAA
>JBEBBU010000106.1:0-4983 GCA_041158225.1 Pseudomonadota bacterium
TGCATCCAGCGCCGGCCAGGCCAGCACCGTCAGCGTCGCCGCTGCATGCTGCACCCGCTGCTCCCACGGCCCCAGTTCCACCGCCCTGACCAGTGCATGCAGCAGTTCTTCATGATGCTCAGGTCCGATCATCTGGTCAGTCAGCGCCAGATCAATCCAGCCATAAGGCCAGGCGGGGCGCGCCTGCGTCAGCTTGAGCAGGTGCTGGCGTGCCGTATCCAGAATCTGTCCGCGCTCGCGGCTGCCCAGCGGATAATGATCCACCATGCCCATCAGGATACGTCCGGCACGGTCATGATGGTCAGGATTGTCCGCATCCAGCTTCAGCGCACGCTCGAATGCAGCCACCGCCGCCTTGCGCTGCTTGAAGGGGATATCAGCCCCCGCCATGCCAGTCCAGCGCGTCTGGTAGAGACGTCCCTTCTGCGCCATCAGGTCAGCCCGTGCATACTGGAAAGAATAAAATCCCATCCACAGCAGGCCAGCCAGCAATGGCATGACCAGCCCAATCCGTGCCCAGGAAAACCCCTGCGTACGCATCAGGCAAACACCCGGCTGACCAGTTTCAGCGGCGCATCGTAGACCAGCTCCTGCGCGACTTCTTCTCCCAGAAAGCGCACCGCCGCCGCCCTGCCTTCATCCAGGTTGGGCGGGCGGTGCTGGCGGTTATGCGCATCAGATGCCAGAATCGTGGCCCAGCCTTCCTCAATGATGGCCTGAGCCCGATCCTGCGCCTGGCCGCCAAACTGGCCAGCCAGCGAACCCGCCGTCACCTGAAACAGACAACCCATATCGACAAACGGCTCAATCTTGTCAAGATCACGCATGATGGCCTTGTTGCGTTCTGGGTGGGCAATCATCGGCAGTACATCGCGCTGGATCAGCCACTGCACCAGCTTGTCAGTACCCACCGGAATGCCGCCGTGCGGCAGTTCCAGCAGCATGACCCGACTGCCTTCCCACTCGCCCAGAAACGGCAGCTGTTGCTGCATGAACAGCGGCATGATCTCGCCACAGACGCGGACTTCTGCCGCCATGCCGAGCTTCAGCGCAATACCCGCCTGCGCCAGTGCCTCACGAAACTGCTCATAGGTTTTCTGGATGATGCGCCGGTCATTGTCCCAGGTACCTGGCTGGATATGCGGCGTCACCACGGAATGGGTAATACCACGCGCCACCACCATGCGCGCCAGTTCCAGCGCCTCGTCCATCGTTTCAGGACCATCATCAATACCCGGCAGGATATGGCAATGCAGATCAATCATGGTTCACCTCAACGGACTGACAAGGTTGGATCGGCCGGCATGAAGAAAACTTGAGCCCTGACTTCAGGCATCGGCGCCATCTTCATGGTAATAGCCTTCATAGCGGTAATACTTATAGTAGGAACCATAATAGTATTCACCGTAAATATTACGTTTGTTCAGGTCCACCTGACTGAGTACCACACCAATGATCGGTGCCTGCACCGCGCGCAGGCGCTTGAGCCCCAGGCGGATCAGGTTGACCGGCGCGGCCTCGGCCTTGGCCACATAGATCACCGAACGCGCATAGCGCGATACCGTCAGCGCATCACTGACCGGCTGCAGCGGTGGCGTATCAATGATGATGGCGTCATACATGGTTTCCAGTTCGGCAATCACCTCACCAAAACGCTTGGAAGCCAGCAGTTCCTGTGGATTGGGCGGAATCACACCGGACGGCAGCACATCAAAATTGCCCTCTTCAAAACGGTGGATACACTGATCAATGGTCGCTGTATGCGCTGCCAGCTCTGACAGCCCCGGAGAACGGGGCATACGGCAGCGCTTGGCGATGGTGGGCTTGCGCATGTCGGCGTCAATAATCAGCACCCTTTCCATCTGCGCCAGTGCTGTCACCAGCGACAGCGACATGGTGGTCTTACCCTCACCCGGCACGGTCGAGGTCACCATCACCACCTTGTGCGGATTATCCAGGCCGGACAGCAATACGCTGGTACGGATACCGCGGATAGCCTCGGCAAAATTGGAGCGCGGACTGAGCAGGAATTCACGGAAGGTATCACCGACATCCCCCTCCTTGGCCACTTTGGCGGCCTTGCGCTGGCTGCGTTTGTCACCAGCAGCTTCTGCTGCAGCCGCAGCCGGCAGAGCAGTGTTGCCGGTCTTGAGCTGGCCGCGGTCAATCAGCGGCACCATCCCCAGCAGTGGCACACCCAGTTTCTGCTCAACCTCGTCGCCTGATTTCAGTGACTTGTCGAGGAACTCCAGCATGAAGGCCAGCGCCACGCCGATAAACAGCGACAGCACCAGCGCAATCGCGGTAATCATCGCCTTTTTCGGCTTGTGGATGGTATAAGGCAGGGTCGCCATATCCACCACCCGCGCATTGGCCGGCTGCAGCTGCCCGGCTTCCGAGGTTTCCTTCAGTCGCGTAAAGAACATCTCGTACAGGTTGCGGTTGGATTCAACCTCACGCTGCAGTTCATTCAGGTTGGTTTCCTTGCGTCCGATAAAGCGCAGTTCGCCCTTGACCCCTTCGACATGACTGGCAATCGCTGCTTCGCCGGCGCGTGCCGCATCCACCTTGAGCCGCAACCCCTGCACCACATTGTTCACCGCACGCAGCAGATTGCTGCGTACCGCATGCAACTGCGCTTCGGCACGCAGGCGATCCGGATGCTGCGCACCATAGTGTTTCTGCGCATCCGCCACCAGCGCTTCGCTCTTGGCTTCCTCTTCCTTGAGTTTCTGGATCAGGGGATCCTGATAGACCGAAGGTACCTTGTCGACATTTTCTGCCAGCTGGTCACCATAACGCGTCACCAGCGCCCACTCGGCTTCCGCCTCGACACGCGCCCGGCGCGCATCAATCAGCTTGTCACTGGTCAGTTTCAGCTGGTCGGCACTGACCGTACCCACGCCCTTGACGTCCACCAGCTTTTCTTTTTCCAGATAGTCCTGCAGGCGCCGCTCTGATTCGGTCAGCTTGTTACGCAAGCCTTCCAGACGGCTGGCGAGCCAGTTGGTGGCTTCCTGGGTGGCCTCAACGCGCGCTTCCAGCGTGCTTTCGATATAGACCTTGGCCAGCTCATTCGCCACCTTCATCGCCAGTTCCGGATTCTGCGAATCAAAACTGATATCCACCAGCTGGGTCTTGGCGACCGGCGCCACCGTCAGTTTGCTCTGGAATTTGGTCAGCACCTTTTCCAGCGGATCCACTTCTGCGGTCAGGCGCTCGGCTTCTTCGGTATCCGGCATGAACGGCAGCCAGTGCTCATCGGCATCGGCTTCCTCTTCATCCAGCTTCAAGGGATCGGCTTCATCGACACTCTCAACGGATGCGCTGCTCTCGTCATGGGCGACACTGGCTTCCCTGCTACCCACACCATCCGCCATCTGTTTCCCGGCAGCTGTCTGCTGGGCTGCAGCGATCTTGCCTTTACCTGCCGGCGCCGCTTTTTTGCCTGCTGCTGCATCCTCGGCGGCAATATCGGCGTCCTCTTCGGCCACCTTGTCCTTGGGCTTGAACTCTGGATAGTCTGCAAGATGAAGGCGCTCAATAACCCGACGCGCCAGGGTTCTGGATTCCAGGATCTTGAACTGGGTCTGCAGATATTCGGTACGCGAGGTGTCCATGCCATAAACATCATTGACGGATACCACCTGCGATGTCTTGGGCTCGATCACCAGCTTGGCCGTGGCCCGATACACCGGGGTAATCGCCAGCAGTACCAGATAGGTCAGGACGGTGATGGAGAGCGACAGTCCCAGAATGCCCCACAGGTATTTGCGGATCAGCAGCCAGATGCGGCGGAAATCGATCTGGATTTCATCCTCGTCGGGCGCTTCCTGCGCCGCCTGCATGGACGCCATCATCTGCTGCAGGGCCAGCATCTGGTTAATATCTAGGGGTGGGGGATTCTGCGGAGTTTCGCTCATGCTACACGATAGGTCAGATCAATCGAATCGGGAATTGTATCATGCCGGCCAGTTTCAGTCGGCCAGCAGACGCATCAGGTAATGGCCGTAGCCATTCTTGGCCAGGGGTTGAGCCAGTCGTGCCACATCCTCACGGCTGATCCAGCCCTGGACATAGGCAATTTCTTCAGGGCAGGCTACCATCAGCCCCTGACGCTTCTGCAGGGTGGCAATGAAGCTGGCCGCTTCCAGCAGACTGTCATGGGTACCGGTATCCAGCCAGGCATAGCCACGCCCCATGATTTCCACCTGCAGGCTGCCCTGTGCCAGATAGCAGCGGTTGACATCGGTAATTTCGAGTTCACCACGCGCCGATGGCTGGATACTGGCAGCGATATCACACACCTGTTCATCATAAAAATACAGGCCGGTCACCGCATAAGACGAACGCGGCTTTTCCGGTTTTTCCTCGATGCTGATGGCACGGCCACTGACATCAAACTCGACCACGCCATAACGCTCAGGATCGTGCACATGATAGGCAAAGACACTGGCGCCCTTGCTGCGTCCTGACGCCGAGGCCAGCAGCCGCACCAGATCATGGCCATGAAAGATATTGTCGCCCAGCACCAGCGCCGAAGGACCGCCCTGCAGGAAATCCCGCCCGATGATGAAGGCCTGTGCCAGACCGTCCGGCTTCGGCTGCACCGCATATCCAAGCTGCATGCCCCACTGGCTGCCATCACCCAGCAGCGCCTGAAACCTTGGCGTATCCTCAGGCGTGGAAATCACCAGCACCTCACGGATACCGGCCAGCATCAGGGTGCTGAGCGGATAGTAGATCATCGGTTTGTCATACACCGGCATCAGCTGCTTCGATACCGCCTGGGTCACCGGATACAGGCGCGTACCGGAGCCACCCGCCAGAATGATGCCGCGCCGGGCGGGTCCATGCGGCAGCACCGATGCTGCCGTAGTCTGAAAATTCAGGTGACTGCTCATTGCTTGTCCATCTCCCAGTCAAAAACATCACGCACCCCCTGCTGCCAGTCGGGCAGTGCCAGCCCAAACGTGGATCGCA
>JBEBBU010000107.1:0-6948 GCA_041158225.1 Pseudomonadota bacterium
GGGCCTGAATCTCTCCCTGCCTGGCCGCCCCTGCAAACCAGTCCCTGGCCTGCGCCAGATCCTGCGCCACACCACGCCCGTTCTGGTAAAAAACACCCAGATTATTCATGGCGGAAACATCTCCCTGCCCCGCCGCATGCCGCATCAGATCAATGGCCCGGGCAGGTTCGGCATCACCTCCTGCACCATCCATCAGCATGAGCGCCAGATTTTCCTGCGCCTCAGCCAACCCCATGTCAGCCGCATGACCAAACCAGATTCTGGCCAGCGAAAGATTCTGGTCAATACCCGTGGCACCATGCAAATACAGCAGCCCAAGGTTGTTGGCAGCCGAAGCATCGTTCTGGGACGCCGCATGCTCATACCATGTCTTGGCTGTCAGCGCATTGGGCTCAACACCAGTCCCCTCCTCATACATGAGCCCCAGATCAAACTGGGCCAGGGCGTAGCCCTGACTGGCAGCTTTCTCCAGCCAGCCGCGCGCCTGAACGGGATCACTAACCGTACCCTGCCCCCGCAGATAGAGTTCAGCCATACCTGTCATGGCGGCAGGATCTCCCTGCCCGGCAGCAACCTTATAGTGTTGCTCTGCCTCAATAAAACGACCCGAATTTCTTGCGTCATCCCCCAGCTGCGTCTCCGGGCTGGAATAGGCGGCCACCGGTGCCGGCTTTTTTCCGGTAAGCAATGCCTGCAGTTTTTCAATCTGCTTATCCGCCGGATCACAGGCAGCCAGAAGCATAAGGGGAAGGATCAGTGTGAATCGCACGCTTGTTCGAGGCATGGTATGACTCCATTTCGCCAGAAATTCTTTCCAGCCCGGATTCTACTGCAATCATGCCTGCCAGTGTTACGCGAAAGCCATTAAATGCTTATTGGATTCGGTCTGCTGCTTGCACTAAACTTGCCTGTCACCGGATCGTCCAGAATGTCTGTACTGGCGCCCCAGCCCTGAATGCCCGGAATCCAGAGGATAACCACATGTCAAATTTTGCCAGACCGTACTGCACTTCCCTGTTGGCCTTCTGTTCTGTACTGCTGGCCGGCTGTAACTCTTCCCAGCAGAATGCAACACCCCCTGCACCGCCGACACCGCCACCAGTGAATGCAAGCCTGATATGCCAGGGCCCCTCCGGCGCACCAGCCTACCCGGCGCTAGCCGTACCGGGCCAACCCATGTGCCCTCCTGGCTACAATCCGGTACCCGCCTATGCAGCCAATGGTCCTGTTGTCAGCCAGCCTGCACCTTCAGACAACCAATATCCTGGAAACGCTTACCCGAACACAACATCCCCAGGCCCATCCAGCGGCAATACCAGCAGCTACTATTCACAGTCAGGCAACACCAGCACCATGCCTGTCCCCGTTCCCGTACCTGTCTCTACAGGATCCGGCTATGGTTACGGTGGTGGCGGCGGATACCCTGGTTACTACGGCGGCAACGGGTATATGGGTGGCTATGGCTATGGCATGGGCGGCTACCCCCCAGGCTATGGTTATGGCGGCTATGGTAACGGCTATGGCATGGGCGGGATGGGCGGACTGGGTGGCATGTTTGGTATGGCTATGGGCCTTATGGCTTTATCAGATATGAATCGTGGCGGCTATTATGGCGGTTTTGGTGGCAATTCCATATTTTACAATGGCGGAGGAGGCATCTATCGCCCTTACTGGGGCGGCGGCTATAACTATGACCGGAACTTTTACATGAACAACCGAAACTTCTACGCCGTCAACCACAACAACTTCGAAGGATTCGGGCGCAGTGCCATGCCCATGATGTACCGCGGCAACAATTTCCGCCCCTATCATGAAGATTTTCATGGCGGAGAATTCCATGGTGGTGGCGGTGAGTTCCACGGCGGGGGCGGAGAATTCCACGGCGGGGGCGGCGGTGAACACAGACGTTGATCTGGACTCCAAACGCTTAATTTTGCTATATTTCAGTCAAACAGATCCGTCATACATCTTTAGGAGGAAAGGATGACCATCCGTATCGCCATCAACGGCTATGGCCGCATAGGACGTAATGTCCTGCGCGCTGTCTATGAAACAGGCCGCAAGGATGTCAGCATCGTTGCCATCAACGACCTTGGAGATGCACGCATTAATGCCCACCTGACCCGTCATGATACCGTGCACGGTCCATTTCATGGCAGTGTCGAACTGGGCGAAGGTTGTATCGTGGTCAACGGCGATGTCATCAAGGTATTCTCCGAAAGAGATCCAGCCAAGCTCCCCTGGGGAGAACTGGGGGTCGATGTGGTTCTGGAATGCACAGGCGTGTTCCGCACCAAGACCAAGTGCCAGCCCATGCTGGATGCTGGCGCAAAAAAAGTGATCATCTCGGCACCCGCCGACAAAAATGAATGTGACGCCACTATTGTGTACGGCGTCAACGAACACATTCTCAAAGCGGGTGACACGGTCATTTCCAATGCTTCATGCACCACAAACTGTCTGGCGCCGCTGGTCAAGCCCCTGCACGATGGCATTGGCATTCTTTCCGGACTGATGACGACCATACACTCCTATACCAATGATCAGGTACTGACAGACGTTTATCACAGTGATCTTTACCGGGCCCGGGCTGCCGCCCTGAACATGATTCCTACCAAAACAGGTGCAGCCCAGGCTGTTGGTCTGGTTCTCCCTGAACTGGACGGCAAGCTGTCCGGCTTCGCCATCAGAGTGCCAACACCGAATGTCTCCGTAGTGGATCTGACCTTTGTTGCAGCAAGAGAAACCTCACGCGAGGAAATCAACGCCCTGATGAAAACCGCAGCAGAAGGCCCCCTGAAAGGCATTCTTGGCTACAACGACATGCCGCTGGTCTCAAGTGACTTCAATCACACCACGACATCCTCCAATTTCGACAGTACGCAGACCAAGGTGATCGGCAATCTGGTCAAGGTGCTCAGCTGGTATGACAATGAATGGGGATTCAGCAACCGCATGCTTGATACCACCATTGCACTCATGCACGCGAAATAGCCTGTCTTTGCCGCGTGAGGCGCACCAAAATCATTGCCACGCTGGGGCCATCATCCACAACCGATGATGTGCTCCCAGCAATGCTGGCATCAGGCGTTGATGTGGTGCGTCTCAACTTTTCTCACGGTTCTGCTGCCGAACATACGGCCACCGCACGCCGGGTTCGTGCACTGGCTGCGGCACAAGGCCGGCATATTGCCATACTGGCAGACTTGCAGGGCCCAAAAATCCGCATTGCGGGTTTCAGGGATACGGGAGCCATTTCGCTTGTATCAGGCGCACACTTTACCCTGGATCTTGCCTTGGCCCCTGATGCCGGCACCAGCTCTGCTGTAGGATGCACCTATCCTCAACTGGCAGAGGATGTAAAACCGGATGATATTCTCCTGCTTGATGATGGATTGATCACACTCAAAGTACGTGAGGTATGCCATCCGCGCATTGACTGCACTGTTGTCGAAGGCGGCCTGCTGTCCGCCAATAAAGGCATCAATAAACTGGGTGGGGGGTTGTCTGCTCCCGCATTGACCAGCAAGGATTGCGCTGATATCGCAACCATAGCCACCATGGATGTTGATTACGTTGCCGTTTCTTTTCCGCGTACAGCGGCTGATCTTGTCGAGGCCAGGCATCTGCTGCGCGCAGCAGGCAGCCCGGCCGCCATCATCGCCAAAATGGAAAGGGCTGAAGCCATTTTGCCAGGCGAAGTGGAATCCATGATCGATGCAGCAGATGCCATTATGGTAGCCCGAGGTGATCTGGGCGTGGAAATTGGCGACGCTCATCTGCCAAGAGTCCAGAAAGAACTGATTGCTCTGGCACGCGCGCGTAATCGGGCAGTCATCACGGCAACGCAGATGATGGAGTCCATGATTGAACATCCGGTACCTACACGCGCCGAAGTCTTTGACGTCGCCAATGCCGTACTCGATGGCACTGATGCAGTCATGCTATCTGCAGAAACCGCTACCGGCCGTTACCCTCTGGCTGTTGTTGCCGCCATGCACAGAATCTGTCTGGATGCCGAGCAGCACCCAAGCATACGTCACTCCGATCACCGTCTTCATGACCATTTTTCCCGGATTGATGAGGCTATCGCCATGTCTGCCATGTACACGGCCAATCATCTGGATATCAAAGCCATTGCGGCCCTGACGGAGACAGGATCCACCCCCCTGCGCATGTCAAGGATCAGTTCGGGCATCCCTATTTTTGGCATGAGCCGCCACCGTACAGTGTGCCAGCGCATGGCGCTTTACAGAGGCGTCTATCCGATTTTTCTGGATGCATCAGGTATGAGTATACAGGCCGCAAGCCGCCTCATGGCCAGCGCACTGGTTGATAGCGGATTAATGGAGCCTGATGACTGGGCTTTACTTACCCAGGGACAACAACAGGGCATTCAGGGCACAACCAACATGATGAAAATCGCCCGCCTGCTGGACATCATGACGCATGAAGCCAGCTGATGCCAGCATGGGTACTGACCGTTGCATTACCTCTTCCGCTCTGGAACTGCTTCGATTATCTTGCCCCCGATCCCTGTGATATCTCGAATATCCGCCCAGGATGCCGGCTGACAGTTCCATTCGGCAAGCGCCAGATGACAGCCTATGTCATCAGCGTGCGCCCTTTCAGCGCAGCTGAACCCGCCGTTGAACTCAAAACCATCCTTGCCATTCTCGACCCCGAAGCCCTGATCTGCGAGCAGGATTTAAAACTGCTGTTCTGGGCCTGTGAGTACTATCATCACCCGCCTGGACTGGTGATCGAGTGTGCTTTCCCTGCATGGCTGAGAAAAGGTAAAGACAGCGGCTGTCTGCCCGCGCTCAAATCTCCGATTTCTCCCGAAACTACCGGCCCCGTCCTTAATGACGACCAGAGGGCCATACTTGGAGCCATGGAGCCAGGCCTGCGCCAGTTCTGCGTGTGGCTTCTGGAGGGTGTCACTGGAAGTGGCAAAACCGAGATCTACCTCCATCTGGCAGCAAAAATGCTGGCTGCAGGGCAGCAGGTCATGATTCTGGTGCCGGAAATCAGCCTTACCCCTCAACTGGAAGCCAGAATACGCGCCAGATTTCCGGTCTGCACGGCTATCCAGCACTCGGCTGTCAGTGAAAAGAAAAAAGCCAGCGCCTGGAATGCAGCCCGTAATGGACAGGCAAGACTGGTTGTTGGCACCCGTTCAGCCATATGGACACCCATGCCCCAGCTGGGCCTGATCATTATCGATGAAGAGCATGACACATCGTTCAAGCAGCAGGAAGGTTTCCGCTATTCCGCAAGGGATGTTGCCATCATGCGTGCACGGCAACTTGGTATACCCATTCTGCTGGGCTCAGCTACACCTTCACTGGAAAGCCTGCACAACGTCCTGCGTGGACGTTACCGGCACTGTCAGCTACCCCAGCGCACCGGCAACAGCAGGCCGCCAGATTTTGGCATCATTGATCTGCGCCAGCATCGCACCCGACAGGCAGGAATGAGTCCACCGCTCATGCAGGCTGTGCGTGAAACATTGGCAGCAGGACAGCAGGTATTGCTCTTCATCAACAGGCGCGGTTATGCGCCCGTGCTCATCTGTGATGAATGCGGCTGGATTGTGGAGTGCCCGCACTGTGATACCCCCCAGGTTCTGCATGCACGCGATGCCTGTATGCGCTGCCATCATTGTGGGCATACAGGCAACATCCCCGCTGCATGCGGCGCCTGCCATGGACACAGCCTGTACCCGCTTGGACTGGGCACTGAACAGGTAGAAAAAATTCTGGCTGGTATCTTTCCCGATATAGAGATATTCCGCATTGATCGCGACTCTACCCGCCGCAAAGGCCAGCTTGATAAGGTGCTGGATCAGGTGACTCAGGGCATGCCCTGCATCATGATTGGCACACAGATGCTGGCCAAAGGCCATCATCTGCCAGCGGTTACCCTTGTAGGCATTCTGGATATGGATGGTGGTTTTTTCAGTGTGGATTTTCGTGCCACTGAACGCATGGCTCAGACCATCATTCAGGTAGCCGGTCGGGCTGGCCGGGGCGAACAGCCTGGAAGAGTACTGATCCAGACACGCCATCCCCAGCACCCGCTGCTACGACAACTGGTGCATGAAGGCTATTCAGCCTTTGCCAGAAGCGAAATACAGCTACGTGAAGCGGCCGGCCTTCCTCCCTGGACCTATCAGGTGCTATGGCGCTGTGATGCACGCGGAGAGGAGGAAGCCAGCGCATGGCTGATGCGACTCCGGCAGGCTGGCGAAGCCATGGCACCACAACTGACATGGTGGGGCCCCGCCCCTTCGCCACTGCCTCGAATGGCAGGGCGCTACCGCGCCCAGCTGCTTTTGCAGTGCAGCCATCGATCTCCGCTACACCAATGCATCCACGCCCTGATACCAATGCTGCTTGCATGGCCAGAAACACGCAGGATTCGCTGGTCAATTGATGTTGACCCTGCTGATCTCAGGTAGATTCAGGTACAGCCTGATTCCACAGATGCGCGTAGTCAGCAAAGCCGTGCTGTCGTGCCAGCAACAGTTGCTGATCCTGCCAGAGATGAATATCAGGCAGGGCATGGCCATTAAAGAGATTAGCCTTAACCAGTGTATATGCCCCCACACCACACATGGTGATACGGTCACCGATCCTGAGACGACGGGACAGGTGATATTCGCCAAAGACATCACCAGCCAGACAGGTCCCCCCCACCAGCATGACCGGGTAATCACCATCGGTACGCTCAGTCAGACGTGGAGGGCGCTGATACTCGAAAACTTCAGGATTATGGTTGATACTGGTATCAAGCACAGCGATCTGACGTCCATCAGAGACAAACATGTCAGTCACTGAACTGACCATATACCCAGCATTGCCCACCAGCCCCTTGCCAGGCTCGATCATGATTTCCTGATAACCCTGCCGTTGCAGATCAGCCGCAATACCGGAAAATATCTCC
>JBEBBU010000108.1:0-12206 GCA_041158225.1 Pseudomonadota bacterium
TTGAGCGTGCCTGCCGGGGAGAGAAGTTCTACGCGGGACATGGAGGATGCCTTACAATGTTGCAAACGCACATTCTAAGCCAAGGTATCGAACATTGCTTAATTTTCCTACGATAGAAACATTGGTGGGACATACGCCTCTGGTGAGGCTGCAGCGGCTTGCTGCAGATAGCGGGAGTCTGGTTCTGCTCAAGCTTGAAGGCCAGAACCCTGCCGGATCAGTCAAGGACAGACCGGCACTCAGCATGATCAGCCGTGCTGAGGCCAGAGGGCTGATTCAGCCTGGTGACCGCCTCATTGAGGCCACCAGCGGCAATACCGGTATTGCACTGGCCATGGCGGCAGCGATCAAGGGCTACCGTATGACACTGATCATGCCAGACAATATGAGTCAGGAACGGCAGGACAGTATGCGTGCCTACGGCGCAGAAATCATTCTAACGCCTGCTTCCGGAAGCATGGAGGCTGCTATTGACCTGGCGCGTGCCATGGAAGCGGATGGATATGGACGCATACTTGACCAGTTTGCAAATAGTGATAATCCTCAGGCCCATTTTGAAGGCACGGGCCCTGAAATCTGGCAGGATACCAAGGGGCAGGTCACACACTTTGTTTCATCCATGGGTACCACGGGTACCATTATGGGGACTTCGCGCTATCTGAAATCCATGAATCCTGCTGTGCGGATTGTGGGTGTGCAGCCTGAAGGTGATGCACGTATTCCTGGTATCCGGCGTTGGCCTGAGGCTTATCTACCTGGTATTTATGACCCGCAGTGTGTCGACGAAATCCGTCTGGTAGGCCAGCATGATGCCGAATCCATGGCTAGGCAACTGGCGCGAAAGGAAGGCATTTTTGCAGGCATTTCCTCTGGTGGGGCGGTCAGCATTGCTTTGCAGCTGGCAAGGGAAACCGACGATGCACTTATTGTTGTCATTGTCTGTGATCGTGGAGACCGCTATCTCTCAACGGGTGTATTTTCGGAAGAAGAGCGATGAGCCGATCCAGAAAACGCAAGGTAATGCCTTCAGAGCCAGACAGGTCTACGATTGGGGGGATGGCGCACGATGGGCGTGGCGTTGCACATGCCGGAGAACGCACGGTATTTGTTTTTGGCGCTTTACCTGGCGAGGATGTGAGTTTCCTCTATACCCAGCAGAAGCGGGAAATTGGTGAAGCCTATACTGTAGAGGTTCATGCTGCATCACCTGACAGGGTGAAACCTCAGTGCGAACACTATGGTATCTGCGGCGGCTGTATACTCCAGCATCTTGATGCCGACAGACAGATTGATTTCAAACAGAATATTCTGGCCGAACAGTTGCGCCGTATTGGCAAGGTTGAGCCAATGCAATGGTGGGTTCCGTTGCGTGGACCACATTGGGGCTATCGCAGCAAGGCGCGTCTCGGCGTCAAGCATGTGCCGGCAAAAGGGCGGGTGCTGGTCGGGTTTCGTGAGCGTCTGAGCGGCTGGCTGGCCGATATGCATGCCTGTCCAGTGCTTGATCAGCGTTTTGGCAGTCTACTGGATCCGTTGTCTGAACTGGTAGGACAGATGGCATTGAGAGATCATATTCCCCAGATTGAGGTTGCTGCAGGTGATGAGCGTTCTGCACTGGTTTTCCGGATACTGAGGGACATTGAGGAAGCGGATCAAAAGCTTCTCTGCAGTTTTGGCCAGACTCACGGCATGGATATCTACCTGCAGAGGGAAGGGCCTGACAGCCTCATCTGTATTTCTGGAGAGCCTGTGCCGTTGCGTTACTCTCTGCCAGCCTATGACATTCACTTCGAGTTCCGTCCTGTTGATTTCACCCAGGTCAATCTGGCACTGAACCGGCTGATGATCCAGCGGGTGCTGGATACGCTGCCTCTGAACGCGGAAGCCTGTATGCTGGATCTGTTTTGCGGTCTTGGTAATTTTACTCTGCCACTGGCCAGACAGGTCGCCCAGATCACAGGGGTTGAGGGGGGGCGTGAAGCGGTTGAACGCGCCAGACACAATGCACGGATTAATCACATTGACAACGCGGTCTTTCATGTGGCAGACCTGACCCGGTCTCAACTGGAGGTGCCATGGGCTACACGGCAGTACGATGCGGTGCTGCTGGACCCATCGCGTGCCGGCGCGCTTGAGATTCTGGAATGTGTACCTTACTGGCGCGCTCCCGTCATACTTTATGTGTCCTGCAATCCAGCTACATTGGCGCGAGATGCTGCCGTACTGGTGCACGAGCATGGTTATCGCCTGGAAAAAGCTGGTGTGATGGATATGTTTCCGCATACCGGTCATGTTGAATCCATGGCACTGTTTACCCGGGTCTGGTAATGGCCATTCATTCGTTACGGGTCAGCATCCGTGAGCAGCGTCTGACTCTTCTCAATGAGCAGGCGCAGGTGATGCGTGATTACCCTGTTTCTACGGCGCGCAACGGTCCGGGGGAACAGAGGGATTCGGGATGTACCCCACGGGGATGGCATGCTGTGCGCGCTGTCATAGGTCATGGTCTGCCAGAAAATACTGTATTCAGGGCGCGCAGGCCTACGGGCGAATACTATGACGCCGAGCTTGAGGCCCGCTATCCCGGCCGCGACTGGATACTCGGACGCATACTCTGGCTGGGAGGGCTTGAGCCGGGTGTGAACCGTTACGGTCATGTGGATACCGGATCAAGGTATATCTATATCCATGGAGCACCTGAGCGGGGCGTTGATGGTACGCCCCAGTCGCATGGCTGTATCCGTATGCGCTGTCACGATGTGGTTGAACTGGCAGGTATGATTCGCGCCGGACTGAGGGTTCAGGTTAACTGATGCCCTGAACTTTTCCCAGGCGTTTGCCCATACGGACTGGGGAACCTGCCTGCAATCCCTCATCCAGTGTTGCCCTGTCCTTGCCAAACAGTACGATAATGGTAGAGCCCATGTTAAACCTGCCCATTTCCTCGCCCTTGCCGAGCTGCAGGCATTCTTCACCCTGATAGAACCAGTGGCGGATATCGGAGCGGGTTGGCGGGGTCACTTCGCCGTGCCATACCGTTTCGATACTGCCAACAAATATAGCCCCTACCAGTATCAGTGCCATAGGGCCTGCTTCCGTATCAAAACAGGCAATGACCCGTTCATTGCGTGCGAACAGGCTGGGTATGGTGTTGGCAGTTGCCTGATTGACGCTGAAAAGCTTGCCAGGTATATGACTCATGGAGGAAAGGGAGCCTGCGAGAGGCATATGCAGGCGATGATAGTCGCGGGGCGAAAGATAGATCGTCGTGAAGCTGCCATCAGCATACTGGGCCGCCAGTTGTTCATCGCCTCCGAGTAGCGTCAGTAGCGAGAAGGTTTGTCCTTTGGCCTGTAACAGACTGTCTCCGTTAATGCTGCCACATTCGCTGATGACGCCGTCTGCCGGTGATACCCAGGTGTCGGGAGATGGGTCGATGGGCCTGGCGTCAGGGCGCAGGGCGCGGGTGAAAAAAGCGTTGATGGTAGGGTAGTGCTCAAGTACAGGGTCTTCGGCCAGTCCAAGATCAATATTGAACTTCCTGACAAGAAGACGGATGACAGGACGACTGATGACAGGACAGCGCGAGCGCGTCATGCGGTGGGCAATGGATGACAGCAGGTGCTGTGGCAGCAGGTGCTGCAGCATGGCAAAAGCTATTTCGGGTAGCGGAGCTTTCCAGTTGATCACGGGGCATTCCGGGTCAGGGTTGAAGGGGGGATGGCATGGTCATGCCACAAAACTCATGATCCTGATCGAGTGTCAGAACCATGTCAGCTCTTGTGGGCATTTCTGCAAGCTGATGTCGCGTCAGTCTTTCGTAATGCATGATGAACCTGTCAAGTTCGGTTGCAGTCATCAGGTGGCCACCTGTTTCGCCCGAAGCCTCCAGTTTTTCACGGAGCTTCTGTTCCTGTAGGCCCCGCCAGCATCTGATGGACGCAAAATCAGGTATTTTCAGCATGATCAGGCAATCCAGTCGCTGGAAAAGCCGTGCATAGTCATCACCAAGCCGGGTATTGACGTATCGGCGCCAGGCACCATCAGGGTCTTCCTGCTGTTCCAGCAGGTTGATTGCTGTGGACAGGGCGGCTTCCTTTTCCGGGACAGCGCCTACACACCAGCCTTCAAACAGTATGATGTCGACCGGTGCCTTGCACGGGCGCCATCTGTTTTCAGGCAGGCGGTCGTCAGTAGCCTTGTCGAATACGGGTAGCCTGACATCGTGAGTACCTTCACTGCTGGATGCAAGCCTGTCGAATAACTGCTGTCCCAGTGCTATATCATGTGTGCCAGGGACGCCGCGTGTCGCCAGCAGTGGATGTATCTGCCTGGCAAGGCATTGTCGTGTCGATCGGTCATGATAAAGGTCATCAATGGACAGAACCGCCACGTTCAGGTGATGCTGTACTTCAAGAATACGGGCGAGAAAGGCGCAGAGCGTGGATTTACCTGAGCCCTGGGCACCATTGATGCCCACGATCAGTGTAGAAGCGTTGCCTTTGGTCTGATGACGCGCCGCTATCCATGTGGCCAGGGGCAGATAGACTGCGGCCAGTGCCTGTGAGCGTCCAGCATCAATGCACTGATGCTGCATTTCCTCGGCAAACGCCAACCTCAGGTCTGGACTGGCGTCCTCAAGCAGGATACTGCCAGGCCAGTGAGACTGCATTCATACCACCTTGTCCGCTGGTATATGCCCATCAAAAAAGGCAGTAAGGTTATCAATAACCCGCATACCCATGGCAATCCGTGTTTCCTCCGTGGCACTTCCCAGATGGGGCAGCAGCACGGCATTCTCCAGCGCCAGCAGTCCAGGATGGATATTGGGTTCGCCCTCAAAAACATCCAGTCCGGCACCACGGATGACGCCAGTTTTCAGCGCTTCCACCAGCGCGGCACTATCGACAACATCACCGCGGGCAGTATTGATGAGATAGGCTCCAGGTTTCATCATGGCCAGACGCTCAGCGTTGATGAGATGGCGGTTGGCCTGACTGCCGGGGCAGTGCAGCGCTACAAAGTCAGCGCTGGCAAGCACGGCTTCAACGCTGGGCATTGCCGTAGCACTGACTTCAGCGGCCAGCTCTGGCGCTACCGGTGCCGGATCAAAGAAAACAACAGGCATGCCAAAACCATGATGTGCTTTCCTCGCCATGGCTCGGGCAATCCGGCCAAATCCAATCAGACCCAGTGTTTTGCCGGTGACCTGAGTGCCCAGCATATGGGTCGGGCGCCAGCCAGTCCAGTCGCCACGCCGCAGCTCACGTTCACCTTCACCACTCCGCCGGGCAACGGCAAGCATCAGCAGCATGGCAATATCAGCGGTGCTGTCAGTCAGGACATCAGGCGTATTGGTGACGGTCAGTCCCTGGCGTCTTGCGGCTTCAATGTCGATATGGTTGAAGCCTACACCAAAGTTGCCGAGTATACGGCAGCGTATACCCTCAACGCTGAGTACTTCAGCATTGAGGATATCAGTCACCGTGGGCAGCAAAGCATCAGCCTGCTGCAGCGCTGCCTGAAGCTGGGGTTGGGTCATTGGTACGTCACTGGCGTTCAGTTCAACCTCGAACAGTGTCTGCAGGCGCGCTTCAACTGGCTCGGGCCAACGTCGGGTCACGATGACTTTGGGTCTGCTCATGGTCGCTCAGCCGCGGGGGGCCAGTGGAGCTGCGGTCTTGCGCCAGTATTCGCTGGCAACAGCAATGCCACTGCCAGGTGTCACTTCGATGCCAGCATCGCGCAGGGACATTTCCACGCCCATCAGTGCGCTAGCCAGCATGAGTTCATTCAGGTCACCCAGATGGCCGATACGGAATACCTTGCCTAATACTTCGCTGAGACCTGCGCCCAGAGAAAGCTGGTAGCGATGGTAAGCGTAGTGCATCACATCACGCGCATCGAAGCCTTCAGGTACGACGATGGCTGATACGGTATCCGAATACCAGCGTGCTTCCTGGGCACACAGCTTGAGTCCCCAGCCTTGGGTAATGGCCTGGCGCACACCTTCAGCAAGGCGGTGGTGGCGGGCGTACACATTGTCCATGCCTTCTTCCAGCAGCAGATCCAGCGCCTTGCGCAGGCCGTACAGCAGTGGAATGGAGGGTGTGTAAGGAAAAAAGCCACCAGCGTTGTGAACAATGTGATCCTGAATGTCAAGGAACGCACGATGGCACTTTGCGCTATGGCGGGCTTCAAGGGCTTTCTGGCTGAAGCAGGTCAGGGAAAGCCCCGCTGGCAGCATAAAGCCTTTCTGTGATCCGCTGATGGCAACGTCAACCTGCCATTCATCCATCCTGAACTCAAGAGAGCCAATGGAACTGACGCCATCAATAAAGAACAGGGCAGGATGCGCTGCATCATCAATAGCTTTGCGCACAGCTTTCAGGTCATTGGTCACGCCCGTGGCTGTCTCGTTATGACATACCAGTACCGCCTTGATTTCATGCTGGCTGTCGGCACGGAGACGCGCTTCAATATCTGCGGGTTCAACGCCACGTCCCCACGGAATTTCCACATATTCGACTTCGATGCCAAGACGTTTGGTCAGATCAATCCAGAGGTGGCTGAACTGGCCAAAACGATAGCTGAGTACCTTGTCGCCGGGAGAAAGGGTATTGGTAATGGCGATTTCCCATCCAGCCGTTCCTGTTGAAGGAAAGATGAAGCACTGCCCTTTTTCTGTGCGGAAGATCTGTTTCAGATCTTCCAGGAGCGGCGTGACCAGTTTGGGAAAATCAGGCCGGCGATGGTCTTCCATTGGAACGTGCATGGCATTGAGCACGGAATCCGGAACATTGGTGGGACCTGGGATGAACAAGTGTGTACGGCCAGCCATGAGAAAGATTACCTCTTGATTATTGATGCATTGTGTTTGGATGATGGTTTTCAGATGGGATTATCTCACCAAATGGCAGGTGACGACAAACCGTGATGTTGGCTTCATGGGACGATTCTGCCATCTTCCATGGTAAGGATGCGATCCATGCGGCCTGCAAATACGGCGTCATGGGTCACCACCAGAAAACTGACACGGAACTCCTGATTGAGTTCCAGCATAAGGTCATAGATGCGGTCCGCCGTCCTGCTGTCCAGATTCCCTGTCGGTTCGTCAGCAAGTACACAGCGCGGACGCATGATCAAAGCCCTTGCAATGGCGGCCCTTTGACGTTCCCCCCCGGAAAGTTCACCGGGTTTGTGCTGGATACGTCCAGCCAGCCCTACCCGTTGCAACAGGCTGCTGGCTTCAGTCGTGGCTTCAGCAACCGATGCTCCACCAATGAGGAGTGGCATGGCGACATTTTCCAGCACGGTAAACTCACCCAGCAGATGATGGAACTGGTAGACGAAGCCAAGGCTGCGGTTACGCAGTCGCGCGAGACGTCGCTCGGAAAGTGAGGCGAGTTCATGGCCGTCTATCAGTACGCGACCGTGGGTCGGCGTTTCGAGTCCGCCAAGAAGATGCAGCAGGGTGCTTTTGCCTGATCCAGAGGCGCCCATGATGGCCAGGCGTTCGCCTTCATGAACTTCAAGACTGACATCGCGCAGTACTTCAACATCCAGATCGCCCTGAGTGTAGCGTTTGCCGAGATGCTCGCAGGCCAGAACAGTCGCTGCCTTGGGATTATTCATAGCGAAGCTCCTCCGCAGGTTTGACTCTGGAAGCCTGCCAGGCGGGATACAGTGTGGCTGCCAGGGACAGCAGAAAGGCCAGTGATGTAATCTGCCAGACATCTGTCCATTCCAGTCTGGAGGGCAGTTCGCTGATGTAATACACATCGGCCGCCAGAAAGTGGACGCCGAAGAAGCGCTCTATCGCTGGTACCAGTGTTTCGATGTTTAGCGCAAGAAGTACGCCGCCAAACGCACCAAGCAGGGTGCCTGCCGAGCCTATCAGGGCTCCCAGTACCATGAAAATGCCCATGACTTCCATCGGCGTAATGCCTTGCGTACGCAGTATGGCAATATCGGCGCGCTTGTCGGTGACGACCATGACGAGCGTGGATACGATATTGAATGCAGCAACTGCAACGATAAGCAGGAGGATGATGAACATGACGCGTTTTTCGGTCTGGATGGCCCGAAAGAAATTACTGTGTGCCTGGGTCCAGTCTGAAATATAAAAGCGGCCTGACAGGTGTTTCGCAATTTCCCGGCCGGTCTGTCTGGCAGTGAACAGGTCATCCAGCCGGAGGCGTACCCCGTTGACCCTGTCTTCCAGTTGCATCAGGCGGGCGGCATCGTTTAGCTGGATCATGGCCATATTGCGGTCGTACTCATACATGCCAACCTTGAAAATGCCCACAACATTGAACCGTTTGAGTCGTGGAAGTACGCCAGCGGGCGTAGCGGTAACCTGTGGTGTGATGAGTGTCACTTTGTCTCCCCTACTCACTCCCAGATGATCCGCAAGTTCAGCGCCGAGAATAATGCCAAACTCCCCCGGGAGCAGTTCGCTGAGCTGGCCCAGTGTGACATGACTGGCTACCTCTGAAACCCTGGGCTCCATTTCAGGCAGGATGCCGCGTAGCACAACCCCGGAAACACGTCGCTCCGAGGTGATCATCGCCTGACCTTCAATGTAGGGCGCCCAGCCCAGAACCGCGGGTGTTGCCTGAAGCACTGGTTCCAGCGATGGCCAGTTTTCCAGTTGACCATCAATGCCGCTAATGGAGGCATGCGATGTCATGCCGAGTATGCGTTCGCGCAGTTCGGCTTCAAAGCCGTTCATGACTGAAAGCACCGTGATCAGTGCTGTGACACCGAGTGCTATCCCGAGTATGGATGTCAGGGTAATGAAAGAAATAAAGCGGGTTCTGCGTCTGGCCCGGGTATAACGCAGGCCAATATAAAGTATGAGCGGTTTGAACATGCGGCTTCTTCAAGAAAGGATGGGGGATCAGCGATCCCTTTGCTGCTGGCATTGTGTGCATATGCCATAAAGGCATAGTGCGTGATCCGTCAGCTGGTAACCCATTTGTCTGGCAACTTCGCGCTGGCGTTCTTCGATGACTTCATCACGGAACTCGCGCACCTGACCACAGGTAATGCAGACCAGATGATCATGATGCTCACCCCGATTGAGTTCGAAAACCGAATTGCCTCCCTCGAAGTGATGCCGGTGTACCAGCCCCGCTGTTTCAAACTGGGTCAGTACGCGGTAAACGGTCGCCAGACCTATGTCTTCTCCCTGTTGTAGCAGGTTCTTGTAAACATCTTCTGCACTGAGGTGACGTTCCTCATCAATTCTGGATTCCAGCATTTCCAGAATGCGCAGACGTGGAATGGTCACTTTAAGGCCTGCTTTGCGGATATCTCGTGTATCTGAGGGCATGTGATCTGCTGTCTAAGGAAGGGGGGATGCGTTATCATGCGACCATGTCGCCATCGTCGGTACCGCTACCACTTGCTATGCAACGTCATTTTATCACATTACTTGGTCTCTCCTGGCTGCTTGCCGGTTGCTCGTTCGTTGACAGCTTTCCGGGCCTGTATCACCTTGATATCCATCAGGGCAATATCGTATCGCAGGAAATGGTGGATCAACTGAAGCCAGGCATGAACAAGCGTCAGGTTACCTATATTATGGGAACGCCGCTGCTGGTGGGGCCATTTCATGATCAGCGCTGGGATTATATTTACTCCAACCGTCCCGGTGGCGAAGAGCGGGTGCAACGACGCATATCGCTGGTTTTTGAAAATGATGAGCTTGTTTCGCTACAGGGCGACTTCAAGCCGGGAGATCTGCCCTCGATTGAGGCACCAAGAGATGTCTCTGTGGATATCCCGCATATCGAGCGTGATAATTCGTGGTGGGGGCAGATGGTCAGCTGGTTTAATAACTAGCCTGCTGGCCCCTGTTTGCGTTTCTGGCTTTTATCCTGGCGTTGACGCCTGACATCTTTAGGGTCGGCAATCAGTGGGCGATAGATTTCTATCCTGTCGCCGTTTTTGACAGCCTGATCAGGTTTGCAGGCCTTACTGAAAATGCCAACAGACTGCGTATCCGGATCAATCTGGGGGAATCGCTCCAGTATGCCTGACTGTGCAATGCCCTGTTTCACGGTAGTGCCGGGTGCGACCTTCAGCGACAGGATCACCTGCTCGTCTGGCAATGCAAAGGCCACTTCAATAGCGATGCTTTCATTTTCCATAAATGACTTTTGCCCTTGCCGTAAATGCTTCGACCAGCGTGTTGCATATCTGGTTGAATATGGGAGAAAAAGCCATGGCAGTCAGTGTGCCTGCCATCTCGAAGCGCAGATCCAGGCTTATGCGGCTAGCCTCCCCGGTTATCGGCTCAAAACGCCAGATGCCTTCCAGTGAGCGGAAAGGGCCATGCAACAGGGTCATGCTGATACTTTCCCCTTCAATGCAGGTATTGCGGGTCGCGAAGGTGTGACTGAACCTGCCCGCGTAAGCGACGCTCAGTTCGGCTTCCACGATAGCACTTTCGCGAAGCATCACCCTGCTGCCGTTACACCAGGGCAGGAAGTCTGGATAGGCTTCAATGTTATCCACCAGATCGAACATCTGTCGGGCCGAGTAGCGTACCAGCGCATTTTTCTGGACAGTGGGCATAGCCGTTTAACCCCCTCTCATTTCACTCAGAAGTATCAGAAGCACGGCCGCGGGTACTACAAAGCGTATCAGTTTCCACCAGTATGGAAACACGGCATGGCCTGGATCTTCAGCATGCAGTTCAGCCCTGCAGAGTGCTTCAGGCAGTCGCCATCCTGCAAAAACAGCGATCATCAGGCCACCGAGCGGTAGCATCAGATCTGCTGTAATAAAATCGATGGTTTCAAAAAAATTTCTGTCCAGAAGCCTGAGATCAGACCATGTGCTGAAGGAGAGCATGGAGCCTATGCCGAGTAACCATGCCAGACTGGCGCAGTAAAAAGCTGCTGATCCACGCTCCAGGCCGAAACGTTCAATGCTCCATGCCGTGACGGGTTCCAGCAGGGCAATGGAGGACGTCAGGGCGGCGACAAATACCAGGACAAAGAACAGTGTGCCCACAGTGGTTCCCATGGGCATATGGCTGAAGGCCAGCGGTAGTGTCTCAAAGATCAGTCCAGGCCCCATGCCGGGCTGGAGATGATTTTCAAAGACAACCGGGAAGATGGCCAGTCCTGCCAGTAGGGCAACGCCGGTATCAGTGGCGGCGATGAAGTAAATGGAGTGGCTGATGCGAATGTTATCAGGCAGGTAAGCGCCGTAAACCATGATGGTCCCCATGCCCAGTCCCAGAGAGAAAAAGGCCTGGCCCATGGCAATCAGCAGGCTTTCAGAACCCAGTTTGCTGAAATCGGGTTTGAACATGAAACTGAAAGCCGCGCCAAAACTGTCAGTACTCATGCCGTAAAATACCAGCACCAGCAGCATGATTAGCAGTCCTGGCATGAGGGCTCGACTGCTTTTTTCAAGCCCCTGACTTACGCCGCGACTGACAATGAGCATGGTGATGGTCATGAACAGGGTATGCCATATGAACTGGATTTTTGGCTCTGCAAGCAGTCCCTGAAACATGGCAGTGGCCATCTCAGGTGATGGATGGCTGTTCATGGGGTTATTCATCTTGAAAATGTAAGCCATGGACCATCCGGCAATGACGCTGTAGTAGGACAGTATCAGCAGACTTGCGAGCATTCCGCCCCATCCCAGTAGCTGCCAGTGCCGGCTGAAACCATGGGTATGCGCAAGCTGACGCATGGCATGCACTGGACTACCCCTGCCGCGGCGCCCTATAAGGGTTTCAGCTGCCATCAGGGGGATGCCAATCAGTGCGACACATGCCATGTAAACCAGCACAAAGGCGCCACCACCGTTTTCGCCAGTGAGATAGGGAAACTTCCATAGGTTGCCAAGGCCTACAGCCGATCCGCTTGCGGCCAGAATGAATGCCAGTCGCGATGACCATTGCACGGGGGCGTGATGGGACTCAGACATTTTTTCTCCAGTGGGATGCGAGTAGAGTAAAATGGGAGGATAGCAACAGGTTTGGTGGATTGTCATTACATGAATAAAAAGAAGTCTCAGGATACTGGCAATACCATAGCGCTGAATCGTCAGGCCACCCATGAATATTCCATTGAAGAGCGGATAGAGGCTGGTCTTGTGCTGGAAGGATGGGAAGTCAAGAGTCTTCGCGCTGGCAAGGGGCAACTCAAGGAAAGTTATGTCATCATCAAGAATGGTGA
>JBEBBU010000109.1:0-17978 GCA_041158225.1 Pseudomonadota bacterium
ACGCTGATCACCCGCAAGGCAGGTGCTGCAGCCGATACGGGCGTACGCTGGGAATCAGCAGGCGAAGGCAGTTACACACTGGAATCGCGTTCTGTCGACCATCATGGCACCAGCATTACCCTGCATCTGCGTGAAGGCGAGGATGAGTTTCTGGACAGCTGGCGCCTGAAAAGCGTCATCCGCAAATTCTCGGATCACATCTCCCTGCCTATCGAGATGCTCAGTGAAACACCGGTGACCGATGAAGAAGGCAAGACCACCGAGGCTTCCGTGAGTGAATGGGAGGCCATCAACAGTGCTTCAGCCTTGTGGGCGCGTAATCGCAGCGACATCACTGATGATGAGTACACCGAGTTTTACAAGCACGTATCCCATGATTACCAGGCTCCCATGGCCAGGGTTCACAGCCGTGTCGAAGGCAATAACGAATACACCCTGCTGCTGTACATTCCAGCCAAAGCGCCGTTTGACCTCTGGGAGAGGGAAAGCAAGCGTGGCGTCAAGCTCTATGTGCGCAAGGTGTTCATCATGGAGGATGCTGACAAGCTGATGCCGCGTTACCTGCGTTTCATACGCGGCGTGATTGACTCTGACTCACTGCCACTCAACGTATCGCGTGAACTGCTGCAGGAAAACCAGCAGTTACAGAAAATACGCTCGGGGGCTGTCAAGAAGGTACTGGGACTGCTGGAAGACCTGGTGAAAAATGATCCGGAGAAATATGCTGAGTTCTGGAAAGAATTCGGCCAGGTTCTCAAGGAAGGCCCGATTGAAGACAACGAGAATCGTGACCGCATTGCCAGACTGCTTCGCTTCAGCACCACCCATAATGACAGCGAAATCCAGTCCGTAAGCCTGGATGATTACATCGCCCGCATGAAGGAAGGTCAGGAAAAGATCTACTATGTTTCCGGTGAAAACCATCTGGCCGTCAAGAATAGTCCACATCTGGAAATCTTCCGCAAGAAAGGCATTGAAGTCCTGCTGCTCAGCGACCGTGTTGATGAATGGCTCACTGGCTACCTGAGTGAATATGAAGGCAAGTCGCTGGAATCGATTGCACGGGGCGATCTTGATCTTGGCAAAGTGGAAGGCAGTGATGATAGTGATACCCCTGTGGATACAGGAGCGCACGCTGATCTGCTGGAAAAGCTGGGCAAAGCACTGGAAGACCGCGCAGCCAGCGTCAGACTGAGCCACCGCCTGACTTCCTCGGCATCCTGTCTGGTCACTGACAGCTATGGCATGAGTCGTACCATGGAGCGCATCATGAAAGCCGCCGGGCAGAATATGGGCGGTGGCAGTAAACCCATACTGGAAATCAATCCGGAGCACACGCTGGTCAGACGGCTGTCTGATGAAAGCAACCCCGTCATGTTCAACAGCATTGCCCAGCTGCTCTTCGACCAGGCACTGCTGAGCGAAGGTGGCCAGCTGGACGATCCCGCAGGATTTGTGACCCGGCTCAATGGCGTACTGGACACACTGATGGATGGCAAAAGCGCAGGCTGAGGCCTCTGTCAGCGCCAGCCTGTGCTGACAGGCTGGCGTCTCCCTGTGTCATCAGGGGCCAAAATGTGGCATGATTTCCGGCTCACAGTTTTTGCGGAGCCGTTTCATGCGCATCATGTTGCTGGGAAGTCCCGGATCAGGGAAAGGTACCCAGGCCAAATTCATCACCGAACACTATGGCATTCCCCAGATTTCAACCGGGGACATGCTGCGCGCCGCTGTCAGGGCTGGTACGCCACTCGGCGTTGCGGCCAAGAAAATCATGGACGCAGGCCAGCTGGTTTCAGACGAGATCATTCTTGGACTTATCCGCGAACGCATTGCAGAAGATGACTGCAAGAACGGTTTTCTGCTGGATGGGTTCCCCCGCACCCTGCCCCAGGCAGACGCACTGGATGCCATGGGCGTCTATCTGGATGCCGTCATCGAAATTGTCGTGGATGATGAGGACATTGTTGAACGCATGAGCGGCAGACGCGTTCATCCTGCATCCGGCCGCACCTACCATGTCAGGCATAACCCACCCCGCACGGAAGGGCTGGATGACGAAACAGGTGAAGCACTCATCCAGCGCGATGATGACCGCGAGCAGATCGTACGTCACCGCCTTGCGGTATACCATGAGCAGACCCGCCCTCTGGTCGATTATTACTGCCAGAGAGCACAGGATAGCAGACTGCATTTCGCCAGCATTCCTGGCAACCAGTCAGTCGACAGCGTCAGGGAGCAGATCCACGCCCTTCTTCGTGAGGTGAATCCATGAGTGGCAAAACGCTTTATGACAAGATATGGGAAGCGCACGTCGTCGCTACCGAGGCTGATGGCTCGACCCTGCTTTACATCGACCGCCAGCTTATTCATGAAGTGACCTCCCCCCAGGCCTTTGAGGGGCTGAGAATAGCCGGACGCAAACCGTGGCGTCTGGACGCCAATCTGGCCGTTGCCGACCATAATGTGCCTACAGAACACCGTGAGCATGGTATTGCTGATCCGGTTTCACGCCTTCAGGTCGAAACCCTCAGTCACAACTGCGCTGATTTCGGCATCACCGAATTTGCCATGAACGATCCTCGCCAGGGTATTGTGCATGTGGTTGGCCCAGAGCAGGGAGCCACCCTGCCCGGCATGACCATTGTCTGCGGCGACTCGCATACCTCGACCCATGGTGCGTTTGGTGCGCTCGCTTTTGGTATTGGCACATCTGAAGTGGAACACGTGCTGGCAACCCAGTGCCTGTTGCAGAAAAAAGCACGTAACATGCGTATCAGCGTCAACGGTGAACTGCACCCGGATGTGACGGCCAAGGATGTGGTGCTCTACATTATCGGGCAGATTGGCACGGCGGGAGGTACCGGATTTACCGTAGAGTTTGCCGGCACGGCCATCCAGTCCCTGACCATGGAGGGACGCATGACCCTCTGCAACATGGCTATTGAGGCTGGCGCCCGCGCAGGACTGGTCGCCGTTGATGCGACCACTGTCGATTATCTCAGGGGACGCCCGTTCGCCCCGGAAGGCGAGCTCTGGGAGCAGGCGGTGACAGCCTGGTCTGAACTGCATTCGGATGCTTACGCAGTCTTTGATCGTGAGATCAGCCTGGATGCGGCTGACATAGTGCCCATGGTCACCTGGGGTACTTCACCGGAAATGGTACTGCCAGTGACCGCCTGTGTACCCGATCCGGCGCTGGAAAATGATGCCGTGCGCCGTGACGGATACCAGCGCGCACTTGACTATATGGGGCTGGTCGCTGATGCTCCCATTACCAGTATTCCCGTAGACCGGGTATTTATTGGCTCCTGTACCAATGCGCGCATTGAGGATCTCCGTCTGGCCGCCCAGATAGCAGCTGGCGGGAAGGTTGCCCGCTCAGTGAAACAGGCGCTGGTGGTGCCAGGTTCAGGTCTGGTCAAACAGCAGGCAGAAGCTGAAGGCCTGGACCAGATTTTCCGGGATGCCGGCTTTGAATGGCGCGATCCCGGTTGCTCCATGTGTCTGGCCATGAATGCCGACCGCCTTGAGCCTGGTGAGCGCTGCGCATCGACTTCCAACCGGAACTTTGAAGGGCGGCAGGGTTATGGCAGCCGTACCCATCTGGTCAGCCCGGCCATGGCCGCCGCCGCCGCACTGCATGGTCATTTTGTTGATATCAGAACCCTCGGCAGCAAGGAGACCGACCTGTGAAAGCATTCCGCCGCCTGAACTCCCGCATGGTTCCGCTGGATCGCGCCAATGTGGATACCGATGCCATCATCCCCAAACAGTTCCTGAAGTCCATACGCCGTAGCGGATTTGGCCCCTTCCTGTTTGATGAATGGCGCTATCTGGATCGGGGCGAGCCGGACATGGACTGCAGCCACAGACCGCTCAATCCTGATTTCGTGCTGAATCTTCCATGTTACTACGGTGCCAAAATACTGCTGGCCCGGGAAAACTTTGGCTGCGGTTCTTCGCGCGAGCATGCACCATGGGCGCTGGAAGACTACGGATTCAGGGCCATCCTTGCACCCAGTTTTGCCGATATATTTTTCAATAACTGTTTCAAGAACGGCATCCTGCCCATTGTACTGCCTGCGGCAAAGATAGATGAACTGTTCAGGGAAGCGTCACCTGGTTTTGACTTGACCATCGATCTGGCCGAGCAGACCATTACCACCCATTTTGGCGAAATCATCACTTTTGATATTGATGACTCGCGCAAGCACAGACTGCTGAACGGACTGGATGACATCGGACTGACACTGCAGCAGGCAGACACCATTCGCGCCTATGAGGCACAGCGCCGGGGCCAGGCACCCTGGCTGTTTGCCAGCATGGCCCCATCACCCATGGCATAGCATCAGGAGGATACATGAGCCATAAAATTACAGTACTTCCCGGAGACGGTATCGGTCCGGAAATTGTCAGTGAAGCTCTCAAGGTACTGCACTGCGCTGGTGAGATCCATGGTGTGCAGTTTGAAACCGAGCATGCACTGATTGGTGGTGCCGCCTATGATGTCCATGGCACCCCCTTTCCGGAAGAAACGCTAAGACTGAGTGAACAGGCCGATGCCATCCTTCTGGGGGCAGTGGGCGGTCCGAAGTGGGAGGCACTGGACTATGCCGTGCGTCCTGAAAGGGGCCTGCTTGGCATCAGGGCATCCCTTGACCTGTTCTCCAATCTTCGCCCCGCCCTGCTCTACCCGCAGCTGGTGGCAGCTTCCACCCTGAAGCCAGAGGTGGTCTCGGGTCTGGACATCCTGATCGTGCGTGAACTCACCGGCGGTATCTATTTCGGCAAACCCAGAGGGCGCCGCATCAACGACCGCGGAGAACGCGAAGGCTACAACACGCTGGTGTACTCGGAAAGCGAAATCCGCAGAATTGCACACAGCGCTTTTCAGGTTGCCCAGAAACGCCAGCGCAGACTCTGTTCCATTGACAAGGCCAATGTACTTGAGTGCACCGAACTGTGGCGTGAGGTGGTCATGGAAGTTCACAAGGACTATCCCGATGTAGCGCTGAGCCATATGTATGTCGACAATGCTTCCATGCAGCTGGTCCGCAATCCAAAGCAGTTTGATGTCATGCTGACGGACAACATGTTCGGGGACATCCTTTCCGACTGTGCTGCCATGCTCACCGGCTCCATCGGCATGCTGCCCTCTGCCTCACTCAACGGCAGTGGCAAGGGCATGTATGAGCCCATTCACGGATCAGCACCTGATATTGCAGGCCAGGGCATAGCCAATCCTCTCGCGACCATACTGTCAGTGGCCATGATGCTGCGCTATACCCTGGATCTTGCGCCGCTGGCTGACAAGATTGAAGCTGCCGTTACAGGTGCCCTGGATTCAGGGGTACGTACCGCCGATATCCATAGCGAAGGCACGCGCAAGGTCAGTACTGTTGCCATGGGTGATGCCGTTGTGGCTGCCTTGCGTGCCGGTCATTGAGGAGGATACGGGAATGACCAGAACCTTTGATGTCGCGGTACTTGGTGCTACCGGTGTCGTTGGCGAAACCATGCTGTCGATTCTCGCCCAGAGGAAATTTCCTGTCGGCAGATTACATGCGCTGGCCAGCAGCCGCTCGGCAGGCAGGTCTATTGCCTTTGGCGATGACGAAGTTATCGTGCAGGATGTGGAAACCTTTGACTGGTCACAGGCACAGATCGGGCTGTTTTCGCCAGGTGCCAGCGTTTCCGAGATCTATGCGCCCCTGGCCGCCGAAGCGGGCTGTGTGGTCATCGACAATACTTCACGCTTCCGCTACGAGGATGATATCCCTCTGGTCGTACCCGAGGTCAATCCGGAAAGTATTGCGGACTACAGAAACCGTGGCATCATTGCCAATCCCAACTGTTCGACCATACAGATGCTGGTCGCCCTGAAACCCATTCATGATGAAGTGGGTATTGCGCGTATCAATGTCTGCACCTATCAGGCGGTATCGGGTACTGGCAAGGATGCCATTGATGAACTGGCTGAACAGACCACCAGCCTGCTCAACCTGAAACCGGTCACCCCGAAAATCTATCCCAAGCAGATCGCTTTCAATGTCATCCCTCAGATCGACAGCTTCCAGGATAATGGTTACACCAAGGAAGAAATGAAGATGGTGTGGGAAACACGCAAGATTCTTGGTGATCAGGATATTCTGGTCAATCCGACAACCGTGCGCGTACCTGTTTTCTATGGTCATTCAGAAGCCGTTCATATCGAGACGCGCCGGAAGATCAGCGCCGAAAGAGTCAGGGAACTGCTGGAAGCGGCACCTGGAGTCACTGTCCTCGACAGCAGGACAGCAGGTGGTTATCCTACTGCGGTGACTGAGGCTGCCGGTCAGGATGATGTATTTGTAGGCCGTATCCGGGAAGATATTTCCCATCCCATGGGCATCAACCTGTGGGTCGTTGCGGATAATGTGCGCAAGGGGGCCGCCCTGAACAGTGTCCAGATTGCGGAGGTACTGATCAGGGATCATCTGTAAACCAAACCAGAAGGTGGAATGTGCTCAAAAGGAATACCCTGTATCTCTGCTGTCTGTCTGCACTGCTGGTGCCGGAGGCGCCCCAGGCAGTGACGCTGGGTGAAATCCAGGTCAGTTCATCACAGAACGAGCCACTTCGCGCAAGCATTCCCATCCGCCTGGAACCTGGCGAATCTGCGGCATCCGTCAAGGCGGTCGTTGCTTCGCCAGATGATTTTTCCGCCGCAGGCATTGAGCGTCGCGCTTACCTGCAGAACCTGAATCTACAGGTAGTGACTGATGCAACGGGAGCCTCCCGTATCGATATCAGCAGTACCGGCAGGATCACAGATCCACAGCTGCAGCTCGTTGTTGCACTGGACGGTCCCCCGCAAAAAGTGGCACGCACCTATCGTGCTCCTCTGGCACGGGCAACTGCCGCCCAGTATCCGGCTGAACCTGCGCCATCCATAGACGACCGGCAATATGGCCCCGTTAGAAAAAGTGATACTTTGTGGAGTGTTGCACGACAGATAAGCAGACCATCAGGTATCAGCAATGAACAGATGGTTATTGCGCTGATACGCGCGAACCCGGATGCATTTCAGGAACAGGGGCTGGCGCTACGTGCAGGTGAAATACTGAAAATTCCTGAGATGCAACTGATCACCCAACTGACCGCAGAGCAGGCAAGAAAAATATTTGCGCCGCTCCGCCGTAGTAACAGCGTGAAACGGGCCAGCATCCTGGCAGCAGTTGAAAACCTGCAGGGCGGCATAGCCTCCGCCGCTGCCAGCAAGACCCCACCACCTGCGGCGGTATCACCACAGCTACCCCACCAGCCAATAACTGCTGCTCCCCAGCCCGTACAGGCGCCACTGCCCCCCCCCGCGTCCACGGCACCAGCACCAGTCGTAGCACCAGTTGCCACCACGCATCCATCGTCTCATCAGGTTCAGCCATCTCCCCCTGCTGTCGACAACACTGCCATCATGGAAGTCATCCACAGGGAAAAATTACAGTTGCAGGGTGAGAATGAAAAAATACGCTCACAGTTACAGCAGCTCGAACAGCAGGTGGAGTCGCTGCAGGAACAGTTGCAGCTACAGAACGACACCCTACGTAAATCAGTGCTGGCCGCCACCCATCCTGTCCCGGCAACGTCTGCTGGCGCAAACGCAGAGGCAGAAAAAAGCCGTATGCAGTCAGAAGATGAACAGGCGACATTACTGGGGATACCGGTTTCCAACCGTTTCCTGCTCCTGCTGGGTGCCGGCAGCGTCGCCGTTACCGGACTGCTGGGCATACTGTGGTCAACCAGGAGAACGGAACCACCGCCGCCAGTACCGCCACCTGCCCGATATGACTATGGCACCCCGCCACCAGCGCAGCATGCAGCACGCCCTGTCCGTGAGACACCGGCAGCATCAGCAGCTGCCATGGATCAGCCACGCCTTGGTGGCGGCCTTGATGAACTGCTCAGCCGCCTGAACACCCTCAAGCCAGCTGACATGCCCCCAGTTCCCCCGATGGCTGACGAAGACAGCGATACACCTGAACCTGCAGCGCAGCCGCAACCTGCCCGTCAGAGCAAGCCGCGACAGAAACGTGGGCTGAACAGGCTCACGGATCCCACCGACCCAGCCACGACCCAGTACAAGCTTAACCTTGCCAAAACCTGCATCCAGCAGGGTGACAGGGATCTGGCCAATACTCTCCTGCAGGATGTCATCCGCAAAGGAAAAGCATCACAGCGAAATGAAGCACTGGAGCTTTTACAGACACTAAACGGCTGATGTCATACTTTCAGCAACAGGATGCTCACATCATCTTCAAAATCATGGCAACCCTGCAGCGCCCGCATTCTGTCCAGCAGGGCATCCGGGTGATTCTGGAAACAGGCGACAGGGCGGGCAAGCTCTTCCAGAAAATCACTGAACAGAAACTCGCCTCCTGCAACAGGCGTGATTTCATAAGCGCCATCACTGAATACATACAGACAGCTGTCTGGAGGTACCGTGATGGACTGCTCTGCATAAGGCAGTCCGGCCATCACGCCAATGGGAAGCCCCTGAGCCCTAAGCTCAAGGATACCCTCAGCAGATACCAGCACAGCAGGTGGATGACCGGCTACGGCATAGCGTAACTCGCGTGATTGCAGCTCAAGGACACCATACCAGAGGGTGAAATAGAGATTATTGTGGCGCTCCATGGCAAACTGCTCGTTAAGCGCATCCATCACTGCTGAAGGTGATCCGAGATCAGCGTTCAGGGTACGGTTAGCCATGGCATTCATGGCGGTTACCGAAAGAAGTGCGGCGCCAATCCCATGACCGCAGACATCCAGCAGAAAGAAAACCAGACGCGTCTCATCCAGCATGAAATAGCCCAGTGCATCACCTCCCAGCGCCATGGAAGGTGTGAATGCCCAGGCCGCCATAACCGGAGGCGTGCTTAGGGGCTGTGGCAATTGCGAGCGCACATAATCAGCCGCTTCACCCATTTCATGAGCCAGAGTCCGGTAGGCTTCATCACGCTGCAGCTGTGCCTGATAAGCGCTGGCATGGTAGCGGATGCGGGCAACCAGTTCGATCCTGTCCGGCAGTTTGACCAGATAGTCGTTGGCACCGGCAGCAAAGGCATCCGCCTTGGTTGTCGCTTCTTCCTTGCTGGAAAGTACAATCAGGGGTACTCTGGCACAGGCATTATCCCCACGATAGGCCGCTACCAGATCCAGCCCGTGTGTCCCCGGCATGACAAGATCCTGCAGAATGACACTGGGTTTCAGTCGCCTGGCTTCTGCCAGTGCCTGCGTCGGGTCGCTGACATAGCTCAGCTGCATGTCCGGCTGATCCTGCAGCATGCGGCGTATGGCCTCAGCCACAATACGCTGGTCATCCACAAGCATGACATGCAGGATTTCGCCGTTCGTCTGAGTCATGTATCCATACTCCCCGCGGCGCCCTCATCCTGAGCTGCCGGCACGGCTTCACCTATCAGTTCACGCACGGCGTGTACCAGCCTGTCATCCTTGAATCCTGTCTTGGAAAGATAAACATTGGCACCTGCTGCATTCCCCATCTTGCGATCCTCTTCCCTTTCCTTGTAAGACACAATAATCACTGGAAGTTCGCTCAGCCTTGGATCATCACGGAGGCGCTTCACCAGTTCAAGGCCATTCATGCGCGGCATGTCTACATCGCTGATCACCAGCTGGTAATCATGGGTGCGCAGTGCATTCAGACCATCCGCACCATCAACCGCCACATCAACTTCATAACCATGTTTTTCAAGAAGCCTGCGCTCAAGCTCACGCACTGTTACGGAATCATCCACCACCAGAATACGTCTTGGGCGAACTGCGCTGGTCACACGGGAAGCACGCATGCCAAGATTGCGTCCACCTGACAGTTCTCCTGCCATGGCACGGATCAGGTCGTCTGTATCAAGAATAAGGACGAGCTCGCCATCTTCCGTCGTTGAAACCGAATTGATGAATGGCACTTTACCCAGTCGGGGATCCACAGGACGCACGACCAGTTCGGTTTCGCCCATGAAGGCTGAGACCTCCATGGCATAGGCATGCGAACCTTCGGACAGCACCACCACTGAAACAGGATGCTCAGGATCTTCATCATTGCGTGCATGATCTCCGGGAAAACCAAGCATTTCCTCGGCCTTGATCAGTGCCAGATTCTGATCTTCATGCCTGATGTAGCAACGGCCCTCAAGATCGCTGATCTGGTGACTTTCCATGCGCAGCACACGATCCACCCGCCCCAGAGGAAACGCATAAGGCTCACCATGAATGCGTACCAGCAATACCCTGACGACCGAACGCGTCACAGGCAGCATCATGCTGAAGCGGGTTCCTCCACCCTGCAGCGTTGTCACCGCAAGATGGCCGCCTTCCGCATGTACCATGGTCTGGACAGCATCAAGACCGACGCCTCTTCCAGAGACATCGGAGACGTTGTCACGCGTCGTAAAGCCGGGAAGAAACAGAAAGGCGAAAAGCTCTTCCTGATGCATGGCAGCGACCATATCAGGAGTCGCCAGCTGTTTTTCCAGTATGCGCTGCCTGATCTGCGCCTGATCGATACCAGCGCCATCATCCTCAAGAATCAGCAGCAAGCGGCCGCCATGATGCCTGACCTGTAGCCTGACAAGCCCTGCCGGCGTTTTTCCCTGCCGCTCCCTTACTTCAGGTGCTTCGATGCCATGATCAAGTGCGTTACGGATCAGATGGCCGAGCGGCGCTTCCAGTTTGCCCAGAATGTCCCGATCCACCAGCGTCTGCCCCCCATGCAGCTCAAAGACAGCTTTTTTGCCAAGACTGCGCGCAGTATCACGCACCATACGCGGAAAAGCGCTGCAACCATCTTCAACGGGCCGCATCCTGCTTTCAATGGCTTCGGCAAAGAGACGGTCTGCAATCATGGTATTGCGCTGGGCAAATCCACGGAGATCTGACATATCCGTCATAAAGTGCTGTCTTGACTTGTCGAGCAGTTGCCGCAGGCTGTCCAGCTGGACGGCAAGATGATCACGCTCAAGACCGCTCATGCCCGCAAGCAGCTGTTCAGCCCTGCTCAACGCAAAATCCATGCGCTGGTGATATTTACGCAGATGATCAAGGTGCTGGATGATGTGTTCGAAACGATGCGCTTCTACCAGCGACTCAGACGCCAGCCCGAGAAACTGGTTGAGGACATCAGCATTAACCTTGACGGCCTGGGAAACAACAGCTGGTTCGGCAACCGGCACGACAGGCTCGGGTGATAGCGTGGATGCCACCGGCACGACAGGCTCAGGTAATACCGGGGATGTCGCCGGCATGACAGGTGCTGGCGTTGCCGGCACGACAGCTGCGTCACCAGAGCCATTACCGGTGTCCTGAAGACGCCTGAGCAGCGTCTGGTATTCAGGCTGCCGTGTAGCCAGCCAGCCAGGTAATGCAGGTTCCTGCTGAAGCGCAAGTTCCCTGATCCAGTCCACCGTGTGCAGGATTGCATCAATACGGGAGGAGTCAGGCGCTACCCCCGTCTGCTGGGCCGCCACAAAGCATTCTTCCATCAGGTGCGCAAGCGTTGTGACTTCATCCAGCGCAACCACGCGGGATGCCCCCTTGAGCGAATGGGCGGCACGCATCAGTGATTCGAGAAGTCCCTCATCGGCCCCAGAAAACTCCAGCCTGACCAGACCATCCGTGATCTGGTCTGCGTGCATGGCAACCTCCTCCCGGAAGAGATCCATGAGCAGGGTATCTTCGTGACTGGCAGACATCAGCTGTTCGCCCTCTCCAGCGCGGCAAACACACGGGAAGAATCCAGCAGGGCAACTTCAGCATGATCCATGCGAACCAGCCGGGCAGTATAACTGTCCATCGCCAGCCCTACATTGGCGGGAGGCATGCTCAGTTCTCCCTCGGGCACCCTGACAACGCCGAGCGTGACATCAACATCGAACAGATAACGCCGGCCTTCATGTTCGCAAAGCATGAAACGCAGACCATCATCTGATGTTGTGTCATCAGCAGCCAACTCAGGATTGATGAGGGAGCGTAGCGAGTAAGCCAGAAGCAGTTCGCCGCGCAGGTTCACCAGCCCACGGAAAACCGCATTGCTTTTTCCTGGAACCCTTCGTACTGGCAGACTGTAGCCGTTTTCCCTGAAAACGGAAACTTCCAGGGCAAACCACTGACCATTCATGCTGAACACCACAAGCGATATCTGCCCGGCAAGCGCTTTTGCAGGCGGCTCTGCCAGGCGCCTCTGCCATTCCTCAATGTAAGCAGGATCAGGTTGACGATCCAGAAGCCTGCGCCCGGCCATTGCGAAGGCGGGACAGTTGTGACAGTGGATTTCATGCACAAGCTCGGGGCAACTGCGGTCACCCCATACACCAGTCTGTTTCCAGCAGTACGGTTCAGCAATGAGCGTATCCTGTGCCATCAGATACCCTCGTCAGCCATGAGTGATGACAGTTCACCCACCACAAGGCCGCGCCAGTCAAGCAGCTGATAGATGGATTGTCCATGCTCAAAACTGCCGCGGAACCAGGGAGTAGCCTTCATGTTCAGGCCAGTCGATATGTCTGCCACGGCGATGTCCATGGCGGAAGTGATCCCCTCCAGCAGCAGACCAAGCTGACTGAAACCCGAAAACAGCTGGGAACAGTCGACGATGATAATGCGTGTACTCAGTTCACGGCGCGCCTTTGTGCCGACCAGCAGCATGGCAACATCGACCACAGGTACCATCTGCCCGGACAGCAGCAGCACACCCGAAAACCACGGCGCCACCCCAGAAACCTGACGTGGCGCAACATAGGGGATGATTTTCTGCACAACGGTAGCCGGCAGTGCAAAATGCTCTGCTCCCAACCTGAAAGGAATCACCAGCACCCAAAGATTCCAGCTACGGAAGCGCTAGCGGATGCTTTTGAGTTCAACATCAAAAATAAGCGCCATATTGGGACCGATCAGGCGGCCTGCACCATGCGCACCGTAAGCCAGTTCAGGCGGAATGTAAAACCGGTACTTTGAGCCTGTTTTCATAAGCTGCAGACCTTCAGTCCAGCCCGGAATCACCCCCTTGAGCGGGAATGAAATACCCTCTCCGCTGTCAAACTCTTCGCCGGAAAGAAAGCGCCCAGCATAATTGACGGTGACCGTATCACGGGCCGAAGGAATGGCGCCTTCTCCCTGCACCAGGATTTCGTACTGCAGACCACTTGCAGTGTGCTGCACCCCGGGTCTGGCACCATTCTGCTCAAGAAACTCCCTGGCAGCGCGCTCATTCGCGGCAGGATCGCTCTGAGAGCAGCCGGGAAATCCAAGAAAGAAAAACAAAAAACCTATTGATTTCAAAAAATTGCTCATTTTTACAATCCAGTAATCATGGCGCCAGCGGGCGATTTCAGTACAAGTGACAAGCTTAACTGATAGAATGCACGGTTTCCACCCGCTTGGCCAGGCAACACGCACGCAGTGCGATGTTGATTTAGCCCCGCATTATTGCGTTAATATGTGCGATTTTCTATTGGATCGATCAGAGTAATCTGATATAAAAAACACAGTATAGCAGTCAACTTTTCTGCAGAGGCAAGCAGCGTAATGACGCAGACGAACTGGGACCGGGGTGCGGTCGCCCAAATCATTGAAGACAAAAAGACCATGCCGGGCGCATTGCTGCCCATCCTGCACGCTATCCAGAACCAGATTGGATGGATTCCGGGAGAAGCCGTGACTGACATAGCCGAGGCACTGAACCTGTCACGGGCAGAAGTGCATGGTGTCATCAGTTTCTACCACTACTTCCTGACGACGCCTCCCGGCAAGCATGTACTCTACCTGTGCCGGGCCGAAGCCTGCCAGGCCATGGGATCGGAGAACCTTGAAGCCCATGTCAGGGAAAAACTCGGTATTGACTATCACGAAACGACAGCAGACGGCCAGTTTACCCTGGAACCCATGTACTGTCTGGGCAACTGTGCATGCTCGCCTTCGCTCATGATTAACCGTAATGTACATGGCCGGGTGACCCCCGAACGCTTTGACGCCATTATCAGTGAACTGAGGGAGTACACAGCATGATTACTGTTTATGTCCCATGCGATTCCAGCGCACTGGCTCTGGGAGCTGAAGCGGTTGCCAATGCACTGCAACTGGAAGCTGCGCGCCGCAATCTGGATATCAGTCTGGTACGCAATGGATCCAGAGGTCTTTACTGGCTTGAGCCCATGGTCGAGGTGGAAACCCCCGAAGGCCGCGTGGCTTATGGCCCGGTTCAGGCTGGTGACGTTGCCGGTCTGCTTGATGCCGGCATGCTGCAGGGAAGCCCCCACGCGCTGAGTCAGGGTCTGACTGCGGAGATTCCATGGCTGAAGAATCAGGAACGCCTGACCTTTGCCCGAGTCGGCATCACCAATCCTGTCTCACTGGAAGATTATATTGCGCATGATGGTTACCGGGGGCTGAAAAATGCCTTGGACATGGCCCCTGCCGCCATCGTGGATACTGTGACCGAATCCGGCCTTCGCGGGCGTGGCGGCGCAGCTTTCCCTACCGGCATCAAATGGCGCACGGTACTCAATACGCCGGCGGATCAGAAATATATTGTCTGTAATGCTGACGAAGGTGACTCCGGTACCTTCTCTGACCGCATGATCATGGAATGCGATCCCTTCGTGCTTATTGAAGGCATGACCATTGCGGGCATCGCGGTCGGTGCTACCCGTGGCTATATCTACCTGCGCATCGAATATCCACATGCAGAAACCGCCCTGAATGCTGCCATTGAAGCTGCACTGGCAGCCGGTTATCTGGGCGACAGCATTCTGGGTAGCAGCCACAGTTTCCATCTGGAAGTGAGAATGGGGGCCGGCGCCTATGTCTGCGGTGAAGAAACCTCTTTGCTGGAAAGCCTTGAGGGCAAACGTGGGCTGGTGAGATTCAAGCCCCCCCTGCCCGCCATCAAGGGTCTTTTTGGTCAGCCCACCATCATCAACAATGTCATTTCCTTGGCTTCGGTGCCCATCATTCTCGACAAGGGCGGAAAGTTCTATGCTGATTACGGCATGGGCAGATCGCGTGGCACCCTCCCCCTGCAACTGGCGGGTAACCTCAAGCGAACCGGTCTGGTAGAAAAAGCTTTTGGCATGACGCTGAGAGAACTGCTCTACGATTACGGTGGTGGCAGTGCCAGCGGCCGTCCAATCCGCGCCGTTCAGGTAGGAGGGCCGCTGGGATCCTATCTGCCTGAATCGCAGTTTGATACCCCGCTTGACTATGAAGCATTCGCCGCCATCTGGGCGGTACTGGGTCATGGTGGCGTTGTTGCCTTTGACGACACCGTGGATATGGCACGCATGGCGCGCTATGCCATGGAATTCTGTGCTGTTGAGTCCTGTGGCAAATGCACCCCATGCCGCATAGGTTCGACACGCGGTGTTGAAGTCATGGACAAGGTAATAGCGGGCGAAGACCGTGATGCCCAGCTGCATCTTCTCAGGGATCTCAGCGATACCATGCTCAACGGATCACTGTGCGCCCTTGGCGGTATGACGCCTTATCCAGTACTGAGCGCACTCAATCATTTCCCCGAAGATTTTGGCGGTACCGGGAAAGCCTGAGTGCAACAGGCAGGCTAAAAGCACTGCCTGAACTGGCGCCCTGTCAAGGGCGCTGATTTAAGAAGTAATGAAGACAGGAGACGAGCCATGGCTCTGCAACATGATACCGATTTTGGAACACCTGCCAGCGAATCCAGCACGCTGATCAATCTCGAAGTCGATGGTTTCAAGGTAACTGTGCCTGAGGGTACTTCCGTCATGCGTGCGGCTGCCAGCATCGGCATTGATATTCCACGACTCTGCGCTACCGACAGCCTCAACCCTTTTGGTTCCTGCCGTCTGTGCGTGGTCCAGGTTGAAGGTGGCCGTGGCTATCCAGCCTCCTGTACCACGCCCGTCTGGGAAGGCATGAAGGTAGTCACCCAGAATGACAAACTGGCTGACATCCGGCGCGGCGTCATGGAACTCTACATCTCCGATCATCCGCTGGACTGTCTGACCTGCTCCGCCAATGGCAACTGCGAACTGCAGGATATGGCCGGCGTTGTAGGCCTGCGCGAAGTACGCTATGGCTACAATGGTGAAAATCACCTTGATGCAGTCAAGGATACCAGCAACCCTTATTTCACCTTTGACCCCTCCAAGTGTATTGTCTGCTCGCGTTGCGTCAGGGCCTGCGAGGAAACCCAGGGAACCTTTGCCCTCACCATCCAGGGCCGTGGCTTTGAATCCAAGGTCTCGCCAAGCCAGAATGAAGCTTTCATGGACTCTGAATGTGTTTCCTGTGGCGCCTGCGTTCAGGCATGCCCCACGGCGACACTGATGGAGAACTCCGTGATCCAGAAAGGTCAGGGGGATCACAGCATTACCACCACCTGCGCCTACTGCGGGGTTGGCTGCTCATTCAATGCAGAAATGAAAGGCTCCGAGGTCGTACGCATGGTGCCTAACAAGAATGGTCACGCCAATCATGGTCACTCCTGCATTAAAGGGCGCTTCGCCTTTGGTTATGCGACCCACAAGGACAGGATCACCAAACCCATGATCAGGGATGCCATCAGTGATCCCTGGAAAGAAGTCAGCTGGGAAGAAGCCATCCAGTTTGCTGCTGACCGTTTCAAGGGACTGCAGGCCAAATATGGCCCTGACTCAGTGGGCGGTATTACTTCCTCACGCTGCACCAATGAAGAAGCTTATCTGGTACAGAAACTGATACGTGCCGCCTTCGGCAACAACAATGTCGATACCTGTGCCCGGGTATGTCACTCACCTACCGGCTACGGACTGAAGCAGACTTTTGGTGAATCAGCAGGTACCCAGACCTTTGACTCGGTCATGAAATCCGATGTCATTGTGGTCATTGGCGCCAATCCCACCGATGGTCACCCGGTCTTTGGGTCACAGATGAAACGCCGCCTGCGCGAAGGTGCGAAACTGATTGTCGTTGACCCACGCAACATTGCACTGGTCAAGTCGCCACATGTCCAGGCGGAATATCACCTCAAGCTGAAGCCTGGCACCAATGTTGCCGTCATCAATGCGCTGGCGCATGTGATCGTTACGGAAGGGCTGGTGAAGGAAGATTTCGTCCAGTCACGCTGCGATGTCGCATCCTTCGAGAAGTGGAAACAGTTCGTCGCCCAGGAACGCCATGCACCCGAACAGGTGGAAGCCATTACCGGCGTTCCTGCCCGTGATATCCGTGAAGCTGCAAGGTTGTATGCAAAAGCCGGCAATGGTGCCATCTATTATGGGCTGGGCGTCACCGAGCACAGTCAGGGTTCCACTACCGTCATGGGCATTGCCAACCTTGCCATGGCAACCGGCAATATCGGACGCGAAGGCGTGGGCGTTAACCCCCTGCGCGGCCAGAACAATGTACAGGGTTCATGTGACATGGGTTCTTTCCCGCATGAACTGCCAGGCTACCGCCACGTTGCAGATCCGGAAGCACATGCACTGTTCCAGGATAACTGGGGCGTCAGTCTGAGTACTGCGCCAGGCCTGCGTATTCCCAATATGTTTTCAGCTGCTCTGGAAGGCAGTTTCAAGGGTATTTATGTCGAAGGCGAGGATATCGCCCAGTCAGATCCGGATACCCAGCATGTCCTCGCTGCACTGAGTGCCATGGAGTGTGTGGTCGTTCAGGATCTGTTCCTCAACGAAACGGCAAAGTTTGCCCATGTATTCCTGCCAGGCGCATCATTCCTCGAGAAATCAGGGACATTCACCAATGCTGAACGGCGTATTTCCCCTGTCAACCGTGTCATGAAACCTCTTGCCGGTTATGAGGACTGGGAGGTCACCCAGCTGCTCTCCAATGCGCTGGGCTATCCCATGCATTACAGCCATGCTTCCGAAATCCTGGATGAGATCGCACGGCTTACACCCACGTTCCACGGAGTGAGCTTCGCAAGGCTGCAGGAGGCTGGCAGTCTG
>JBEBBU010000110.1:0-5644 GCA_041158225.1 Pseudomonadota bacterium
ATAATCCTGGGGTACACCCAGCCCCTTGAAATACAGGGTGGCGAGATTGGTCTGGGCTTCCACCTGATCTCTGGCTGCAAGTTCAGCAAAGATGGTTCTGGCACGCGGATAATCCTGGGCCTGAGCCGCCTTGATGCCAGCTTCAAGCGACATCTCTGGTGTATCGGCAATTACTGACTTGATGGCATCCGTGGTCACGGTTACGGTTTCCGCCATCAGTACGGCAGGCAGCCAGAAGACAGGCAGTAGCATTAGCCAGCGTTGCCATGCACGATGCGCCATAAGATCAGTTGTACTCGAAACGCTGGATCAGGGCAGGACCGTGCTGTTTCAGCCAGTGACGCTGCGCCTGCCAGTCAGGCAGATGCTCGCCCACCAGTGCCCAGAACCCGGCGGAATGATTACGGTGGCGGATGTGACACAGTTCATGTACAAGCACATACTCCAGTACGCTGAGAGGGCAGAAAGCGAGCAGCCAGTTGAGATTGATATCGTTCATGGGGCCACAACTGCCCCAGCGGGTGCGCATACGCTTGATTCGCAGATAGCGTGGCTCGAGCTGCGCCCTGACAGCGTGCTGCAGGATCATGGCCTGTAGCCGCGGCTCCAGCGCAGTACTGACCCATCGGTACAGCCCATGGCGTAGCAGAGGCTCTGCCTGCGCCTCGCTCACGGCACTGCCCAAACGGATATGTAGTTCATCCGACTGACGGCGTACCGTGACGCGCTGCCCAGATCCCTGCTCAACCCTCAGTACCAGCGACTCATCACCAAACGGAATCAGGCTGCCGCTGACCAGCGGCATGATGGCCTCACGCTGCCTGCCTGATGCCGTCCTGAGCGCAAACTCCTGCTGCTTGCGCAATACCCAGTCCTGATGCTCACGCAGAAAGGGATAAACCGAACTTTCCGGCAGGGTTGCCGGTACGATCACTGCAATACCCCCCGGGCCAACCTGTATGCGTAACCTGCGCGCCCGGCTGCTACGCCGTACCGTGAAGACAAAGGGCAAGTCCACGACCTGATATGCCTCAGGTATTCAGCATGTCGAGCGCCACCTGCGCCAGCGGTGATCCCTGCCGCGCAGACTCAAGCTCCAGGGAGGATGCCACCGCAGCCAGCGCCTGACGCTGTCCTGCGGCATAGGCCTTATCCGTCACCAGACGTTCTGTTTCTTCAGCCAGCAAACGGCCATTGGCCTCATGCTGGATCAGTTCCCTGACCACGGTCTTGCCTGCCAGGATATTGGGTAAGCCAATCCAGGGTATGGTCACCAGTCTGCGCGCCAGCCAGTAACTGACACTGGCCAGCCGGTAACAGATCACCATGGGCACCTGCAACAGGGCCAGTTCCAGCGTGGCGGTACCGGATGAGGTCATGACGGCATCACAGGCATGCAGCGCCGCATAACGTTCTTCCCTGACCCTGATAAACGACAGGGGGCAGCCATCCAGATAAACCTGAAGATCGGCATCACTCACCGACGATGCCTGTACCAGCACAAAGCGCATATCAGGGTGGCGCGCTGCCAGTTCGACAGCCGCCTCCAGCATGCACGGCAGAAGACGGCTGATTTCGTTACTGCGACTCCCTGGCAAAAGCCCCACCACGGGGGTATCCACTGACACGCCCCAGGCTGCACGCTGTTCAGCCACACTCCGCTCCGGCCTGACCTTGCCAGCCAGTGGATGCCCCACAAAGGTCGCAGGAATACCATGATCCTGATAGAACTTCAGTTCAAACGGAAAAATCACGGCCATATGGTCAATGGCCTTGCCATAGGATTTAACGCGCCCGGAACGCCAGGCCCACACCTGAGGGCTGACATAGAACAGCACCCGGATACCCAGCGCCTTGGCTGCCCTGGCCAGTCTGAAGTTGAACTCCTTGTAATCCACGCAGATCAGGAGATCAGGCTTTTCATCCACCAGCAGGCGTTTCATCTGCTGCAGGGCCTGACGGATGGCGCCATAGTGCCTGATGATCTCACCCAGACCGATGACGCCGAGACCACTGGCATCCACACGGATATCAATACCCGCCTGGCGCATGGCCTCGCCGCCCATACCGAGGGCATACAGATCCGGCCGCTGCTGCTGCATGATGCGCCACAACTGTGCCGCATGCTGGTCACCCGAAGCTTCACCGGCGACCAGCATGACCTTGAGTGCTGGCTTAGCCCCTGACGGCGCGGTGGATGACATCGCTGATGCGCTGGATGCTGTCATCGCTCAATTCAGGATAGATGGGAAGCGACAGACAGCGCTGGGCAATCTGCTCGGTGACTGGCAGGTGGACATCCCGGCAGGCTTCCTTATAAACATTCTGCTGATGCAGCGGTACAGGATAATAAATGGCACAGGCAATTTTTTCTGCCTGCAGCGCCTGCTGGATCGCGTCGCGATGATCGGTCAGCAGCGTGTACTGGTGATAGACATGACGGCCAAGTCCATCCTCGAAGGGTGGCGTCACCACATCAGCCAGCAGTTCTGAATAACGGTGAGCCACACGGCGCCTTTCGTTATTGAACTGCTCAATATGGCGCAGTTTCACCCGCAGGATCACAGCCTGCAGTTCATCCAGACGGCTGTTATAACCAATGACATCATGGTAGTAGCGCACCTTGGATCCATGATTCCTGAGCATGCGGATCTGTTCGGCAACCTCATCATCCTGGGTGACGACCAGTCCGCCATCACCGTAAGCGCCGAGATTCTTGCTGGGGAAGAAACTGTAGCCAGCACTGATGCCGAGACTGCCGGTCTGATGACCGTCAATGGTAGCCCCAAAGGATTGGGCGCAGTCTTCGATGATTTTCAGCTGGTGCTGGCTGGCGATCCCTTGCAGTGCCGCCATATCGCAGGGCTGGCCAAAAAGATGGACCGGCATGATGGCGCGGGTTTTGGGTGTAATGGCCGCTTCTACCTTGAGCGGATCCAGATTGAAGGTTCTGGGATCAACATCGACGAATACCGGTGTTGCGCCAATATAGGAAATGGCTTCCGCTGTAGCGATAAAGGTAAAGGCGCTGGTGATGATCTCGTCACCCGCCTTGAGTCCCGAGGCCAGCAGCGCCAGGTGCAGGGCATCGGTACCCGAAGCAACGCCAATGGCATGCCTGACACCCAGATACTCAGCGGTCTCACGCTCGAAAGCCTGCACATTGGGCCCCAGTACGAATGCCGTCTGTTCCAGTGCCTCAAGCAGTCCACGATCAATATCTTCCTTGATGGCGTGATACTGGGTCTTGAGGTCAACCATAGGGATCATCATGCGTTCAGCTCCTGTCTGCAGTAAGTAATTCGGTAATGGCTTCCGCCGTAGCCAGTGCGCGTCTGCCGGCCCAGCCATCGACCAGTGGCTTGCGCTGCTCACGGATACAGGTGACAAAGTGCCTGATTTCCTCCAGCAGGGCATCACCGTTCTCGAATACGGATTCTTCGCTGATGATCTCGGGAATGCCAGGGAACATCTCGCCTTCACCCTTGCGGTGTCTGGCCAGGGTACGCGACTGGAAATCTACCGAAATATAGGCATTCGGCATGAACATGCGCATCTTGCGCTCAACCTTGAGGCTGACGCGGCTGGCAGTGACATTGGCTACACAACCGTTCCGGAACTCAAGCCGGGCATTGGCAATATCAACATCCTGGGTCAGTACCCGCACGCCCTTGGCATCAATGCGCTCCAGATCCGCACCGACGATGTCCAGAATGATATCGATGTCATGAATCATGAGATCCAGCACCACGCTGACATCATTGGCCCGAGGCTTGAAGGGGGCCAGGCGATGGGACTCAATGAACAGGGGCGTCTGCCCGGGTTCAAGATTGAGTCCGAGGATGGCGGCATTGAAGCGTTCCAGATGCCCAACCATCAGCGTACAGTTTTTGTACTCCGCCAGCGCAATCAGTTCATCAGCCTCTTCTACCGTCACGGTGATCGGCTTTTCCACCAGCACATGGACACCTGCAGCCAGGCAGTCACGCGCCACCTCAAAATGCAGGCTGGTCGGTACGACGATGCTGACGGCATCAACGCTATCCAGAATGGCACGATAGTCAGTATAAAATGGCACACCAAGGCGTCCACCGACTTCAGCAGCAGCCTCAGCATTCTGGTCAACCACAGCCACGAGTTCACACTCGCTCAGGGCTGCATATTTTTCAGCATGAAACTTACCCAGATAGCCCACACCAATCACGGCGCAGCGCAGTGGTCTAATCATTGTTATCACCCGTTGCAAGTTCGAAAAAGCCCAGATAGCCCCCACGCCGGCTGCCAGCTGCCAGCCAGGTGCGCAGATAATCCATTTCTGCCGTGTCAGGGAGACCTTCCAGCGACTCGCGGCGTCTCAGCGCACGGAATGCTGATGATACCGCACGCAGACTTTCAGGCGTGACCCCTCCGCGCCGCATGCCAACCAGATTCAGCCGGTAGTGTCTGCCGGGACGCCCTCCCACCATGGTAAAGGGCAGGACATCGCGGTTGATCCCGGCCAGGCCCTGCAGCATGGCAAAACTGCCGATACGGCAGAACTGATGCACCATCACGCCCCCGCCAAGGAAGATCCTGTCACCAAGATGGCAATGCCCTCCCAGCGTGGCACCATTGGCAAAGATGTTATGGTCACCAATCTGGCAGTCATGTGCAATATGCGCATTGTTCATGATGTAGTTGCCATGACCGATCACGGTTGCCTGTCCCGGCTGGGTGGCGCGATGGAGCGTAGCCCCTTCGCGGAATACATTACCATCACCAATATCCAGCCAGGTTTCGGTAGCCGCCTTGAATCCCAGATCCTGCGGCAGATCACCCAGGACGGCATGAGGGTGCACCCGGTTACCGCTGCCCATGCGGACACCACTGCGTATCACCGCATGCGCATCAATCACACAGCCCGGCCCGATACTCACGCCTGCCTCTATCACGGCAAATGGACCGACCACCACATCATCAGCCAGACAGGCCTCAGGCGCAACCCAGGCAGATGGATGAACATGACTCATGAAAAACTCCTTTCAGGCACGGGGATGATGCTGCGCATGCAGATCCTTGAGACGCTGGCGCGCAACATGGGTATAAATCTGGGTACTCGACAGATCACTATGACCCAGCAGCAGTTGCACGACACGCAGGTCAGCACCGTGATTCAGCAGATGGGTAGCAAAAGCATGCCGGAGTGTATGCGGTGACAACGGCGAAGTGATGCCTGTCGTCAGGGCATAGCGCTTTATCAGTTGCCAGAACGCCTGGCGCGTCATGGCCGATCCAAGACGACTCACAAAAAAGTAGGGACTGCCACGTCCATCCAGTATGGCAAGGCGTCCGTCATGGAGGTAACGCTGCATCCAGTCCTGGGCAACTTCCCCTACTGGCACCAGTCTTTCCTTGCTGCCCTTGCCAAGAATGCGCAATACACCATGACGGTGATTGATCTGGTCAAGCTGCAACTGCGTCAACTCGCTGACTCTCAGTCCGCTGGCATAAAGGACTTCCAGCATGCAGCGATCCCTCTGCCCCATGGGCGTACTGGTATCCGGCCCTTCCAGAAGACGCTCGACCTGCGATTCGCTGAGACTGTAGGGAAGAGGCCGTCCGATATGCGGCGGCTGGATACGCTGGGTGGGATCCGAGGCTATAT
>JBEBBU010000111.1:0-4273 GCA_041158225.1 Pseudomonadota bacterium
ATCACAACAGTCTTCTACCAGCCAGAGATCATGTTTTTTGCAGAATGCCGTTATTTTTTCCAGATCAAACGGGTTACCCAGCGTATGGGCGAGAACAATGGCTCGTGTTTTTTCTGTAAGCGCGGATTCCAGTTGACTGACATCTATATTGTAGGTGGGCAGGCTGATGTCAATGAATACCGGTATGGCGCCTATCTGCAGGATGGGATTGACGGTGGTCGGGAAACCGGCGGCTACGGTGATGACTTCATCTCCGGGCCTGATGGCTCTGTCGCCCAGCCTGCTGGAACTCAGGCTGCTGATGGCAATAAGGTTGGCAGACGATCCTGAGTTGGTGGTCAGCACACTTCTTGTGCCTATGAATTGAGCCAGTGACTTTTCAAAGGCATCATTGAAGCGTCCGGTGGTCAGCCAGCCATCAAGCACAGCATCCATCATGTACTGCAGTTCTGTGGCATCCAGCAGTTTGCCTGACGGAGGCACTGGCGTAGTACCCGGAACAAAGCGGTCAGTGCCCGCTGACAGCGCCGAATATTCGCTTACAAGGGCCCTGATCTGCTGCCTTATGTTTTCCCGGTGACGGGAGATATCTTCATTCATCAGAAGCCTTTTTTTCCTGGTAGGATTGAATTTGCTGACATGAGAACTTTCTGATGTCTGATGGATGCTTCATCCACTGCTGGTGCCAGTCCACCACCCACTCCAGTGTTTCATCCCACCCAAGTTGAGGTATCCATCCCAGCTGTTCACGTGCCTTCTGGTGGTTGAGTCCCAGATAGCGCGCTTCATGCAGAGTAGGGGCCAGATCTGTCCGCCATGCTGCCGGTTCCGGCCAGAGCATGGCTATCTTTTCCACAACGTCGACAACAGTTCTTGCGTGTGTATCATCAGGTCCGAAATTCCAGGCACCTGAAGCGGCAGGACCATCGTCATGCAGTTTTTCCATGAGCAGCAGATAGCCATGAAGAGGCTCAAGTACATGCTGCCAGGGACGCGTGGCTTCAGGATATCGCAGTGTGACTGCCTCATGTCGTGAGAATGCGGCCAGTGTATCGGGTACCAGTCGGTCTGGCGACCAGTCTCCTCCACCGATCACATTACCTGCTCTTGCCGTGGCCAGTGCGAGGCCGTGCTGCTGGTATCTGTTTTCAGGGAAGTAGGATGCGCGGTAGGCATCCACGACAAGTTCGGTACAGGCTTTACTGCTGCTGTAGGGGTCTTTCCCGCCCAGACGGTCATCTTCTACGAAATGCTGCTGCTGTTCCGGATTGTCATAGCATTTGTCCGAGGTGATGACCAGAACGCCACGGATACCCTGCACCTGACGGACCGCTTCAAGGAGATGTACCGTTCCCATGACATTGGTGGCATAGGTTTCCACGGGGTTATGATAGCCGTAACGTACCAGTGGCTGGGCTGCCATGTGAATGACCAGTTCAGGCTGGCTAGCCTGCAGAGCTCTATGTATGGCATCAGCATCACGAATATCGCCGATGATGCTGGTCATCCCCTGTGCAATACCCGCCAGTTCATAGAGGCTGGGGTTGGTGTCGGGTGGAAGTGCAAAGCCAGTTACGCGGCACCCCAGCGCCTGTAACCAGAGTGACAGCCAGCTACCCTTGAATCCGGTATGTCCGGTGAGCAGTATCCTTTTGTCGCGCCAGAAATCCAGGTTCATGACCAGCACTTCCACGGCGCCTTACCGCTGGCCCACAGTGTTTCAAGAAGACTTTTATCTCGCTGAGTATCCATAGGCTGCCAGAAACCATCGTGCAGATAGGCATGAAGTTGCCCCTGACCGGTCAACTGTTCCAGAGGTGTCGATTCCCATATCGTGTCGTCGCTATCGATGTAGTCGATCACGCTGGGGGAAAGGACGAAAAAACCGCCATTGATCCAGCCACCATCGCCACGTGGTTTTTCAGCAAAGTCAACGACCCGGTCATGCGCATCAATACCAAGTGCTCCAAAGCGTCCTGGCGGGCGTACTGCGGTCACCGTCGCCATATCGCCATGTTGCTGGTGCCAGCGTATAAGGTCGCTGATCGAGACATCAGCAACGCCATCACCGTAGGTCATGCAGAAATCCTGATGATCCAGATAGGGGCTGATGCGCCTGAGTCTTCCACCTGTCTGGGTATTTTCTCCCGTATCCACCAGCGTGACGCGCCAGGGTTCAGCTTTTCTCTGGTGAATTTCCATGCTGTTGCTTGACATGTCGAAGGTGACATCAGACATGTGCAGAAAGTAGTTGGCGAAGTACTCTTTTATGATGTAACCCTTGTAACCACAGCAGATAATGAACTCATTGATGCCATGATGCGAATATATTTTCATGATGTGCCAGAGTATGGGTTTTCCACCAATCTCAATCATGGGTTTGGGCTTCAGATGGGTTTCTTCCGATATACGCGTGCCCAGGCCACCGGCAAGAATCACGGCTTTCATGTTTTCATTTCCGGGATGGCAGACTGGCTGCCAGCTACAAGTGCATGGAGTCTGTCTGCAAACTCGGCGCAGAAACGCCTTGTCTGAAAAAGTTCTCCTGCCTGCCTGAGTGCTGACAGCCGTTTTCTGGCCTGCTGTAGTTCCATTGCATGGCTTCCAGCCAGTTCAATGGCTCTTTGCTGATAATCAGCCTTGCTGAAGGTAACCAGACTGTCCAGTCCTGCCGAATGCAGCAGACTACCGGCCATTCTGGAGACATAGGTTTTGCCTGACAGGGTCAGGAGAGGCAGTCCAGCCCACAGAGCATCATTGGCAGTGGTACCGGCATTATAGGGGCAGGTATCCAGGAAAAGATCGGCAGCGGCAAACCGGCCCAGATAATCCTGCGGCAGTACCCGTCCTGCGAATATCAGCCGCTCCGGGGTAATGCCATGTGCCATGGCAGCACGTGTCAGATTGGCCTTCGACCACTCGTTGTCTTCCAGCAACCAGAGGGCCGCATGCGGCACTGCGTGCAGTATCTGCATCCAGCAGGTCAACATTTCTGGTGTAATCTTGTAGTTGTTGTTGAGGGCGCAATACACAAAGGCATCCTCGGGCAGGCCCAGTGCAGATCTCGGCGGTGTTGGGCCCACTTCACGTCTGGAGTCACTGACCTGGAACAGGGTATCCATGTACAGCGGTTCTTCGGTGAAGTAGGGCTTGAGCTCTTCAGGGAAGATGAAAGGATCGGCAATGACGTAATCGACATGGGGCAGGGCAGTGGGGCCGGGGAATCCCAGCCAGGTGATCTGCACCGGGGCCGGGCCGCGCGCCACAATATCCGGTCGTGCGCCTGACGTAATACCCTGAAGATCCACCACCACATCTATTTCATGACTGACCACCATGTCGGCAATCGCCTGGTCACTCAGATGACCTACCTTGAAAAAGTGGTCGAACCCGTGGATGACGCGCTGGCGGAAGGCGGTGCCATCCTCCTTGCTCCAGCAGAAGGCATACACTTCGAACACATTGCGGTCGAGCGTTTCAAACAGTTCCACCGTGAGCAGTGATACGGCATGCATGGAGAGGTCGGAAGACAGGAAGGCGATGCGTATCCGCTCATGCCCATACTGGTGTCCCTTGGCGACCATGCGTGGGAACTTGCCTACCTTTTCCTCCACAAAGCGTTTTGAACAGGCCAGCTGTTCCGCTGGATCATCCGTGGCTGCCAGCATGGCCAGGGCAGACACATGCTTGCGGATATAGGGGAGATCCTGTCCGGGAAATCCATGCAGTACCGGCCATTTGCACTGTTTCTGCCGCAGATGATACCAGTGCTGGATCACCGGGGGTTGCTGCAGATCCAGTTGCAGGCTGGTGTACAGCGCTGCTTCAGCCTTTTCAAAGCGCCGTAGCTGCTCGTTCAGTCGCCCGATATTGTTATACAGCTTGATCAGGGTATCCTGATCATCGCCAGCATGCTGTTCACAGCCACGCTGCCAGACATCCAGTGCTTCTTCAGGCCGTGCCAGCTGTTCCAGTACCGTACCCAGATTCAGGTAGCCCAGCAGGAAAGTGGGGGCCAGATGCACCGCCTGCCTGAAGTAGGCTTCAGCTTCAGCGCGCCGTTCCTCACCGCACATGATCACGCCAAGATTGAAGAATGCGCCATGCATATCGGGCCTGCCAGCCTTGATATAGGCCTGATACCAGAAACAGGCCTGCAGTATCTGTCCCTGCTGCAGGCTGAGTTCGGCTACAGCAATCACTTCAGACAGGGTCTGCGGTATGACGCCTGGCCATTCAGCCTGTGCTGATGCTGCTACTGACGGTGTTCTGA
>JBEBBU010000112.1:0-6765 GCA_041158225.1 Pseudomonadota bacterium
ACATCAAACTCGACCACGCCATAACGCTCCGGATCGTGCACATGATAGGCAAAGACACTGGCACCCTTGCTGCGTCCTGACGCCGAGGCCAGCAGCCGCACCAGATCGTGCCCATGAAAGATATTGTCACCCAGCACCAGCGCCGAAGGGCCGCCCTGCAGGAAATCCCGCCCGATGATGAAAGCCTGTGCCAGACCATCCGGCTTTGGCTGCACCGCATACTGCAACTGCATGCCCCACTGGCTACCATCCCCCAGCAGCGCCTGAAACCTTGGCGTATCCTCAGGCGTGGAAATCACCAGCACCTCGCGGATACCGGCCAGCATCAGGGTACTGAGTGGATAGTAGATCATCGGTTTGTCATACACCGGCATCAGCTGCTTCGACACCGCCTGGGTCACCGGATACAGGCGCGTACCGGAGCCACCAGCGAGAATGATGCCGCGCCGGGCAGGCCCATGCGGCAGTACAGACGCTGCCGTAGTCTGGAAATTCAGGTGACTGCTCATTGCTTGTCCATCTCCCAGTCAAACACATCACGCACCCCCTGCTGCCAGTCGGGCAGTGCCAGCCCAAACGTGGATCGCAACCGGCCGGTATCCAGGCGCGAGTTCTTCGGACGCGGTGCAGGCAAAGGATAGTCTTCGGTGGCAATCGGCAGGATGTCAGCTTCAGCCGCCAGCGCCAGCGGCAGCCCGCGGGCCGCAGCCAGACGCCACACCTCACCGGCATAGCCGTGCCAGCTGGTAGAGCCGGCGGCCGCCAGATGGTAAAGGCCCCAGCGCGGGTCATCTGCGGGCTGCCCGTCCATCTGCGCCAGCACATCCAGCGTCGTGGAGGCAATCAGTTCAGCGCTGGTCGGCGCTCCCCACTGATCCGCCACCACCCGGAGCTGGGGGCGCTCCGCCATCAGGCGCAGCATGGTCCTGAGAAAATTATGCCCATGGCGCCCCAATACCCAGCTGGTGCGCAACAGCAGGTGTCGGCGGCAACCTGCCATGACCGCCACCTCACCTTCATGCTTGCTGCGGCCATAAACCGAAAGCGGACAGGTGGCATCGGTCTCGGCATAAGGCGCAGTGCCGGTGCCGTCAAACACATAATCCGTGGAATAGTGCACCAGCACCGCCCCCAGCGCTGCAGCCTCTTCAGCCAGCAGCGCGGGTGCCTCGGCATTCACCGCCATGGCCAGCGCTACTTCGGTTTCGGCACGATCGACCTGGGTGTAAGCAGCCGCATTGATGATGACCTGCGGCTGGCGCGCACGGATGATGGTGCGCAGGCTTTCAGGGTCGGCCAGATCCGCTTCAGCCCGCGTCAACGCCTGCCAGCCAGGTATCTGTCGCCGTGCCAGTTCCGCCTGCAGTGCGCGCCCCACCTGGCCACCGGCCCCCAGTATCAGCATACCGCCCTGAGCCGTCATCCGCTCAGTCATAGCACTCTGCCGCCAGCAGACTTACGGCAGCGGCATCCTTGGCTGCCAGCTGCGGCATCAACCCAGCCAGCGGCCAGTCTATGGCCAGCTCCGGATCATCCCAGGCCAGACTGCGCTCATGTTCCGGCGACCAGTAATCCGTGGTCTTGTAGAGAAACTCTGCATGCGGGCTGGTGACCAGAAAACCATGGGCAAAACCCGGCGGCACCCAGAGCTGGCGCCGGTTATCCGCGCTCAGTTCCACGCCGACCCACTGGCCAAAGCGCGGCGAACTGCGGCGCAGATCCACTGCCACATCAAACACCGCACCTTCCACCACCCGCACCAGCTTGCCCTGTGGCTGCATGATCTGGTAGTGCAGTCCACGCAGCACCCCCTGCACGGAACGGCTGTGGTTATCCTGTACAAAATCAACGTCCAGACCGGTCGCCAGCTGGAAATCACGGCGGTTATAGCTCTCGAAGAAAAAACCACGCGCATCGCCAAACACGCGCGGCTCCAGTATCAGCACCTCCGGCAGGGCCGTAGACATTACGCTATAAGGCATCAGTCATCCTCCGTATCCGTTGCAGCAGAACGGCGCCGGCGCCGCGGTCGCGAACCCAGATGGGCACTGACCCAGGCCAGCGCCAGCAGGGTGACATACAGTACGGCATTGGCCGGCATCTGCAGATTGAAATCCACCCAGGAGTGAATCGCCATTGACATCAGCCCCATCACCGCTGCAAATGCCAGTCCACGCTGCATCGGATCCTGCTGGCGGCGCAGGGCACGCAGCGCCTGCCAGAAACACAGCAGCATAACACCTGCGAGCGGCAGCGCCCCGATCAGGCCAAACTCGCCGGCAAATTCCAGATAGTCATTGTGCAGATGATCCCATAGCTCGCCAGGCCGCACATCTTCGCCGGAAAACTGCGGAAACGCCGTGACAAAGGTGCCCGCGCCGGACCCCTGCCACAGATAATGCTGCACATAAGGGTAGCCGTGATCCTTGAGATCCAGGCGGTCATCGAACTCCTGCTGGGTAGTGCTTTCCATACGCTCAGCCAGCTGTTCCAGACCAAAATAGGAACCGACAAAAAACATGTCCACCAGCAGGATACTCACCCAGAGGATACCGGCCACATAGCGTGAAGCTTTCGAGGTCGCCAGCAGCAGATACAGGGTAGCGGCAATACTCAATGCAGCACCAAAGCCGACATTGCCCATGCGTGAACGCGTCAGCACCAGCCCGATGGCCATGATAACGGTCAGGATACGTAACGGTGCCATCTTGCTGAGCAGCAGGCCGGCGGCCTGATGCATCAGGTCACGCCAGGTACGCCCCGGACGCGTGAACTTGCCGCCAATCAGGAAACCGATACCCACCGCCAGCGTCATTTCCAGGTAGCCGGCCAGATGGTTGCGGTTAACAAAAGTACCTGTCGCCACGCCGACACCGTGGGTCTTGTGCCTGAAAAAGCCGTATTCCAGCCCTGACAGCGACATGAAACTGCCATAGAAAGCCTGGAAAGCGCCGGAGGCAATCAGCACATAGGCCAGCCAGCGCAGGCGCTGCTGGGTATTCAGCGTCAGCAGGCACAGCCAGAACCACAGCATCAGCGCCAGCGACTGGTCGGCTTCCAGGCGCGTACGGTAAGCATCAAGACTGATGGCCTCCAGCCCCGGCAGACCTGCCTGACGGTACAGCCAGGCCACGGTGATGGCAAACAGCCCACCGGTCAGCGCCAGCCCCAGGCGTCTGCCTGCCATCCAGGCCGGCAGGCTACAGTGTCCCAGCGCCCAGCCCAGAATCCACAGTGAGGCCAGCACAAAGACGGCACCGTTCCAGAAACGCAGTGCCCAGTCCACATGACTGCCCAGCGGCAGTGGCGTCCACACCAGCAATAGCAGCAGGCCAATAAAAACAGCGGATTCCAGTCGGGAATCCTGGGGAATATCTCGGGATGACATCCTGACCTCAGTATGGATGGGGGGGGAGATGGCGTCGCAGCCAGACGGTCAGCTTCTGGGGCCGCTTCAGCCCATACAGGTTGAGCAGCCAGAGCAGGATGAAGCCAGCAAACATCACAACCTCGGGCAGATGCAGGTATTCTGCGCTCAGGCCTGCCAGGCCAAGACCCATGGATGCCAGAAAACACAGGCAGACCACCTGATTGACGCTGTAACCGGCATCCAGCAGCACATAATGCCAGTGCTGGCGGTCCGCATGGAAAGGACTGACACCCTGACGGATGCGCAGCAGCATCATGCTGCCCACTTCCAGTAGTGGATAAGCCACCAGCCACACCACCGTGATGGGACGCACCAGCGCCTGTTCGCTGCCGCCATGCCTGATAGCCATGACCGCCAGCACCCAGCCCAACAGCAGGCTGCCAGCATCACCCATGAAAATGCAGGCACGCTGGCGGAAGGGATGACGCAGATTAAATACAAAGAAACCCATGATGGCGCCGATCAGCGCCATCAGTTCCAGACTGGAAGCCGCATCGGCACTCTGCAGGCTCAGCAGCAGGAAGCAGCCAAGAGGCGGTAGCAGGATCGATCCCAGCAGGCCGTCCACACCATCGACCATGTTCACCGCATTGATCAGGCCGACAATCGCCACGATGGTAAATACCGGCGCAACCACGGCTGGCATACCCACCTCGCCCAGCCCCAGCAGGTTGCCGAGATGGGTCACATGCAGACCGCTACCCAGTGCAATCAGGCCGGCAATCAGGAACTGCCCGCCAAACTTGACGCGCCAGCTCTGCTCGCGGTAATCATCCAGCACCCCGGAAGCCAGCGTCAGCAGCAATGTGGCCAGCCACAAGCCGCCGTGTTGTGGCGCATGCTGCGGCAGCAGCAGTTGCACCAGCAGCAGCGTCAGACCAATGCACACCCCGCCGATCAGTGGCGTAGGATGGCTATGCTGGCGCCGCCCACCTGGATGGTCAATCAGCCCCATGCGGATGGCAGGCTGGAACAGCAGCCTGACCAGTAAGACCGTGAGCAGCAGCGCCAGTGGCAAGGCCAGAAACTGCCCACTCATCAGAAGAAGCTTTCCTCGACCAGCACGATATCGCCCGGCTGCACCCGGTCATTCAGATCAATATCCTGCGGTTCATGACTGGGATCATCCTCATGAATCACCACAATGCTGCGCCTTGCGGCACGTTCGGTAAAACCGCCGGCCAGCGCTACCGCCATATGCACGGTAAGGCCGGGCTGGTAGGGATAACCACCCGGCTCCCTGACTTCGCCGTTGATAAAGAACTGACGGTATTTGGCAATCTGCACATTCACCACCGGATCGACGATGAAACCCTCGCTCAGGCGCTTGCTGATGATTTTTTCCAGTTCGCTGACAGTAAGGCCACGCACCCGGATTTCGCCGAGGAATGGATAGGATATGGTGCCGGCATCACTGAGAATGAAATCCAGGGTCAGATCCTTTTCCGCCAGTACGATGATACGGATTTCATCGCCAGGGCCCATCTTGTACTCGGATGCCGCCGACTTGTGGCTGGGCACACTTGGGGCATTTTCTTCAGCATGCGCCACAAGGGCGAAGGTGATCAGCAGCATACACTGCAGCAATACTCGCATCATTCTCTTTAGTCCTGCCTGAACGGGTCAAACCCGGATCATCATCCGGTAATTATAAACACACAAACTGTCAAAAATGCCATCACGGTGGCGTCATCTGGATGTGGAACATCATCTGGTAACCGCTGCCCGTATAAAACTCGGAAGTCGAACTGCGATCAGTATAACCAGCGCTCACCCCGGTTTTCAGCCAGTGCTTGAGCGCGTAGTCGGCCGAAGCATTTACGCCGCGCGTCTTGTAGCTGAAACTGGAACCACCGACATAAACCTGATCGCTGGCCATCACCCCCAGCGTCGTCGAGACCTTGCGTGTCCAGTCATGGCTCCAGCTGGCGCTGGTACTGGTGACTTCCAGCAGGGCATTGGCTGTCGATATCGTGGGCTGCAGTGTCTTGCCGGTACCCAGCATGAAGGTGGAATAGGTCAGCGGCTCCCAGGTCAGACCCAGCTGCCAGCTGAGACCACTGGCACCGGTCTCGCCGGCACTACTGAACTCCTTTTCCATCCAGCCCACCTTGGCGGTGCCGGTGGTCTTGCTCAGTGCCTTCCAGGTCGCGCCGACATAGTAGGTGCGAAAATTATTGTCCAGCGAGCTGCACACCCCTTCTGTACTGCCATTCAGGCACTGGCTACCGTCAGTCGCAGAACCATCGTTTTCATTGACATAGTCATAGTAGACATTGCTGAACTCGGCCAGCAACTGGGTCTTGGGACTGACACGGTAGTAGAAGGTCGTGCCAGCATTGATGGCATCGTAGTTCAGACGCTCGTAATAGTCTGCATAGTTGGTATAACGGTAACTCAGATAGCCGGCCCGGAACTCGAGATTGCCCTTGGCGGTATTGGAACCGTAGGTATATTTCAGGTCGGTGTTCTTCGACTCATACTGCACAGGCGCCTCAAAACTGAATACCAAGGTATTGGGATCATAGACCTGGGTAGCGCTGCCAGTCTGGCTCAGCAGTTCACCACGCATGAAGTGTGACCAGGTCAGGTTACTGTTCCAGTCGAGCTGATGACGCATGCCGAGATCGGTATGGGTATTGGCGGTGATGTAGCGGTCGAGATAATCGTTGATGGAACTGCTCTCGTAGATATTCTGCACCGCAGCAACACCCAGATTGTAGACATTGCGCTCGTTATTGGTGCGCAGCGCCAGCTGTAGCGCCGGTTTGATGAAGGTCTGCATGGAACCGGTGGCCTGCTTGGTCAGGTACAGGTTGCTGTTGTAACCGACATCAAAGCCCACCCCGGCGCGCGCTTCCACCGGACCAAGGTTCACTACACCACGGTTACGCGTATCATCGGCTATGGACTGCGCCGTGGTGCGGCGCAGGCGTGCCGCCGCATTCGGGTTGCGCAGCTGCAGCTTGGCTATTTTCTTGGCACTGGGCTTGCGCGCCCTGGGGCTGCTCTTGGTGACAATGGCATAGGGACTGACATAGGCTGACAGCGCCTCATCCGACAGCAGCAGCCCCAGCAGCAGGGCCGGTAAAATCCTTGACAGCTTCAACGGATACCGACGCTCTTCCTGATACGCGCCAGTCTGGCTTCCGCGATGGCACCAGCGCGCTCAGCGCCACGCCGCAGTTCCATCTCGATGTGATCCGGCGCCTGCATCAGTGCCTCGAAGCGCTCACGCGGCGCCTGCAGATGCTCGTTGAGATATTCGAACAGGAACTGCTTCATCTCGCCCCAGCCAATGCCATCGGCATAGCGCTGGCGCAATGCCGGCAGCG
>JBEBBU010000113.1:0-14271 GCA_041158225.1 Pseudomonadota bacterium
CATAAGGCCGCGATCACACAGCGCTCACAGCCGGGTTTGCGGGCGGTACAGGTATAGCGTCCGTGCAGGATCAGCAGGTGGTGGGCATCCTGCAGAAAGCGCCGTGGCGTCGCTTTCATCAGCTTTTTTTCCACCTCCAGCACCGTTTTGCCCGGTGCCAGCCGGGTACGGTTTGCCACCCTGAAAATGTGGGTGTCCACTGCAATGGTGGGTTCACCAAAAGCGGTGTTGAGGATGACATTGGCGGTTTTTCTGCCAACTCCGGGCAGAGCCTCCAGCGCCTCGCGCGTTCTGGGCACTTCGCCAGCATGTCGCTCCAGCAGCGCCTGGCACAGTCCTGCCAGATGACGCGCCTTGCTGTTGAACAGTCCGATGGTGCGGATATGCTCCCTTATGCCATCCTCACCAAGTGCCAGCAGGGCGGCGGGTGTACAGGCTGCCTTGAACAGCTTGCGGGTAGCCAGATTGACGCTGCGGTCTGTGGCCTGTGCCGACAGTACCACAGCAACCAGCAGTTCAAAAGGCGTGTCATATTCCAGCTCTGTTTTGGGCTCAGGAATGGCAAGAGACAGAGCGGAATAGATCTGTTCAGCTCTTTTGCCAGCCATCAACCAGATTCTTCAGGGCAATGATCAGACCGAGGCCGATAAACGCGCCCGGGGGCAGTATGGCCAGCAGAAACCCCTGATAGTCCTCGGGCATCAGGGTCATTTGCCAGGTGCGTGCGCCATCGCCAAACAGCAGTTCAGCGTGGCTCAGCACTGAGCCAGTGCCAATGATTTCCCTGAGACTGCCCAGCACCACCAGTGCCAGGGTAAATCCCAGTCCCATAAACAGTCCATCGGCAATGGCACGCGCCGGTGGATGACGCGAGGCAAAGGCTTCGGCGCGGCCAATAATGGCACAGTTGGTGACAATCAGAGGAATAAAGATGCCAAGTACCGTAAACAGACCATGAAAATAGGCATTCATCAGCAGTTCAATGACGGTCACGATGGAGGCGATCACCAGAACGAAGATGGGGAGCCTTACCTCACTGGGAATATGTTCACGGATCACGGAAACCAGACCGTTGGAAATCACCAGCGTCACTGTCGTGGCCAGTCCCAGTCCCAGACTGTTGATGGCGGTATTGCTGACCGCCAGCAGCGGGCAGAGACCGAGCAGGGCTACGAGTGCCTGGTTGTTATGCCACAAGCCGTCACAGGCAATCTTGATATAGGGTGCAAGTGTTTCGCGACTGATCATGGCTGGTTATCTTCCTGACTCTGTGCGGTCATAAACACACGGCTGCGTTCTTCTGCGAAATACTGCAGGGTCTGGTGGACTGCTTTCACGACGGCTCTGGGTGTAATGGTGGCGCCGGTGAACTGGTCGAAATCTCCACCATCTTTTCTGACGCGCCAGCGCGATGCAGCGGGATGATCCAGACTCAGTCCTGCAAACTGTTTAATCCAGTCAGACCTGCTGCTGTCGATGGGATCACCAAGACCTGGTGTTTCCTTGTGGGCGAGCACCCTGACACCTGCAAGCCTGCCGTCAGCATGGATGGCCACCAGAAGACGGATGGCGCCATTGTAGCCATCGGGTGCTACCGGAGAGAATACAGCGATGGCAGGCTGACCACCCAGGCGGCCACGGTAAACCGGCTGGGCGCTGTCACTTCCAAGTAGCGGGCTTTTGATCCAGACCACATCGGCCAGCAGATCATTGTCGAAAAGATGAGGGGGGGCCAGTGTGGTGATGGCCTCCATCAGGGTTTCGCGTTCAATATGCGCGATGCGGTTTTCCGTAAGAAAATGCACCACACCTACGGAACCTGTGCCTGCAAGGGTGAACATGCCCAGTATGATGCAGGCTGCCAGTATGGGTCTGTTGGGCAGGTCCAGTTTTTGCCAGTAAGTATGCAGGGTTTGCCAGTTCATCGGGGTTTGCCATAAACACGCGGCTGGGTGTAGTAATCCAGTGTGGGGGCTACAAGATTCATCAGCAGTACGGAAAAGGCCACAGCATCGGGATAGCCGCCAAACGTGCGGATGATAAAGACCAGGCAGCCAATCAGGGCGCCGTAGATCAGCCGTCCCAGTGGTGTGGTACTGGCGCTGACCGGGTCAGTGGCAATGAAAAAGGCCCCCAGCATGGTGCCGCCACTCAGCAGATGAAATAGTGGCGTCGGGTATTCACCCGGTGCGAAAACAAAAAATCCCATGGAGAGCAGGGTCAGACTGCCCAGAAATGCAGAAGGGATCTGCCAGCCGATGAGTTTGTGTCGCCACAGCCACAGACCGCCCAGCATAAAGCCGAGGTTGACGCTCTGCCAGCCTTTCCCGGCCAGTGGACTGTAGATGGCATCTTCCTGGATGACATGCAGTGTCCGGCCCTGTCCCAGCTGCGTTTTCATGCTGTCCAGCGGGGTGGCCATGGTGTAGGCATCCATGGCATCACTGTGATGAATGATCTGCTGCCAGATATCGAGCCAGCCAGCATCCTGCAGGGCTAACGCCAGCGGCGGTGCCCAATGGGTCATCTGTCTGGGAAATGAGACCAGCAGTACGGCATAGGCCAGCATGGCTGGGTTGAATGGATTAAAACCCAGTCCGCCATACAGCTGCTTCCCGAACAGGATGGCAAAAGCAGCGCCAGTTACGGCTATCCACCATGGCGCCAGTGGCGGGATGGACAGGGCCAGCAGGGAGGCTGTCAATATGGCGCTCCAGTCGAGAAGCGGCCGTAGCGAGCGTCTGCGCAGCAGCAGGACCAGAGCCTCCATGCCCAGGGCAGTGACGATGCACAGCAGCAGCTGCAGCAATACGCCGGGGCCAAACCAGAGCAGGCTGGCGGCAAGGCCGGGTATCAGGGCAAGGGTCACACTGCGCATGAGCAGCGGCGTGCTGTAGCCTGATCCCAGATGCGGGGGGGCTGAGGTTGCAAAGCGCATGGTTCAGTTCGCCTCGGTATGGGTAACTTCGGGAGTATTGAGATTCAGGGCTTCACGCTTGCGGCGGGTGGCCTCGGCCTTGCTGCGTTTCTCTTCCTCTTTGCGTGACTGCCTGCTTTCAAAGCGCACACGGGCATGATCCGCCTTTTCACGTTCACGGCGTTTCAGCGTGAGCTTGCCCTTGCTTGCCCTGAAATGCTGGACCAGAGGGATATGACTCGGGCAGACCATATTGCAGCAGCCGCACTCAATGCAGCTGAACAGTTCGTGCTGCTCCAGCCGTTCCTGATTGTCGGCGCGGCCGTACCAGTAAAGCTGCTGGGGTAGCAGTCCTGCGGGGCAGACCTCGGCGCAGGCACCGCAACGGATGCAGGGCATCACTTCAGGCGGCTCGGGCAGATCCTCATGGCCGGCAACAAGGATGCAGTTACTGGCCTTGGTGACCGGTAACTGGTCGTCAGACACGGCAAAACCCATCATCGGCCCACCAATGATCAGGCGTTCGGCGGCATTGGTATATCCGCCACTGGCCGCCGTCAGATGGGCAATAGGGGTGCCGATACGGGTGATCCAGTTGCGTGGCTCATGGATACCATGTCCGGTGACGGTGACGATGCGGCTGACCAGCGGTTCCTGATACTCAATGGCGCGATAGACCGCGCCTGCCGTACCTACATTCTGGCAGACAATGCCTATGTCCGCAGGAATGCCACCCGCTGGCACTTCCCGGCCAGTCAGGATCTGGATCAGCTGTTTTTCACCGCCACTCGGGTAAAGCGCAGGCACCCGCTGCAGCCTGATACCTGAGTAGGCGCGGGCCCGCAGCGCGTTTTCCAGGCTGCGGCAGGCTTCAGGCATATCGTCCTCAATACCGATGATGCACTGCTCCACGGACAGTATGTGCATCAGGATGATGGCCCCCTGCAGCACCTCGTGAGGAAAGTGCTGCAGCAGGCTGTCATCGCAGGTGATGTAGGGTTCGCATTCGGCGGCATTCAGTATGAGCGTATCCACCCGGCGTTTGCCGGGGTCAACCTTGAAGCCTGTTGGGAACGCAGCACCGCCCAGCCCCAGAACACCGGCCTCAATCAGCCAGGCTCGCAGCGTTTCTCTTGACTCCAGGCTGAAATGACGTCTGGGCTGTAATGGTAACGCCTCATCCAGTCCATCAGTGTCGATGATGATGCACAGATCTTCCATGGCAGAAGGATGCGGCAAAAGACGGTTTTCAATGCAGCGGACGATACCCGAGCTGGAAGCATGCAGTGGCGGCAGGTTTTCGAAAGCTGCACGGGCGATGACTTCCCCCTTGAGCACGCGCTGTCCCGCAGATACCGTGGGAACAGCGTTGATCCCGCCCCGCAGTTGCAGGGGAAATACCAGTTCTGCTGGCAGTGGCGCTTCAGCCAGAGGACGTGATGCGCTCAGGGTCTTGAAGGTCGGCAGGTGCAGGCCGCCAGGTAAGGGCATGAAGGGCTGTGTGGCCATGGAGTCAGGCTACCTTGTCATCGGGCGCCGGCCACTTCCAGTCGGCGATACCAGTCTTGACTGGCACAATGCTGATGCAATCCACCGGGCAGGGAGGGAGGCAGAGTTCGCATCCGGTACATTCCGAGGCAATGACGGTATGCATGTGCTTGGCGCTGCCCAGTATGGCATCCACCGGACAGGCCTGGATGCAGAGGGTGCAGCCAATACAGGTGTTTTCATCAATCAGCGCCACAACCGGGCCCGCTTCGGCCCGGGGTTCAGCCGCCAGAGGCTTGCTTTCCACGCCCAGCAGTTCAGCCAGCGCATCCACACCATCCTGTCCGCCAGGCGGACACTGGTTGATGTCGGCATCGCCGCGGGCAATCGCTTCGGCGTAAGGTCGGCAGCCCGGGAAACTGCACTGGCCACACTGGGTCTGGGGCAGTACGGCATCAATTTTTTCCACCAGCGGATTGCCTTCCACACGAAAGCGCCGTGCAGAAAAGCCCAGCACACTGCCCAGCAGGGCAAAAATCAGCACAAGTGCAATCACCCCCAGCATGCCTTAACCCCTGACCAGACCGGAGAAACCCATGAAGGCTACAGAGGCCAGACCTGCCGTAATCAGTGCAATGGCATTGCCGCGAAATGGTGCCGGGACATCGGCGGCATCGATACGTTCACGCATGGCCGCGAACAGCACCAGCACCATGGTAAATCCGAGTGAGGCACCAAATCCGTAAAGCATGGACTGCATGAAGTCATGTCCGGACTGGATATTGAGCAGAGCCACACCAAGCACGGCACAGTTGGTGGTGATCAATGGCAGGAAAATGCCAAGCATGGCATATAGCAGCGGGCTGGTTTTACGTACTACCAGTTCGGTGAACTGGACGACGACAGCAATGACCACGATAAATGCTATGGTGCGCAGATAGGTGATGGCCAGCGGTTCCAGCAGGTAGTGATTGACCAGATAGCTGCTCATGGAAGAAAGCGTGAGCACGAAAGTCGTGGCCAGCCCCATGCCCATGGCGGTTTCCAGGCGTCTGGAAACACCCATGAACGGGCAAAGTCCCAGAAACTTCACCAGGACAAAATTGTTGACGAGCAGGGTGCTGACGAGTATGAGCAGGTATTCTTTCATCGCTTCTGAATCTGATATTACTTCTCGTTTTGACGGTGATGGCGGATCATGCGTCTGCGCTGCCGCTGCTGGCGTTCCGTCAGTTCATTGCGCACACCCTTGAACGGATTGTCACTGCTGCGGAACTCCAGTTTGAGCGGTACGCCCTGCAGCCTGAAAGCGCGGCGGAACTCATTGCCCAGATAGCGTTTGTAGCTGCCAGGGATTTCTTCTGTCTGGTTGCCATGAATGACGATCGTGGGCGGATTGCTGCCGCCCTGATGTGCCATTTTCAGCTTGATGCGGCGTCCTCTGACCAGCGGTGGCTGATGGGCTTCCAGTGCGGCCTGCAGGGTTTTCGTCAGGCGCGTGGTGGACATCTCGATCATGGCGGCTTCATGAATGGCAGAAACCCTGTCCATCAGGGTGCCGACGCCAGTGCCATGCAGCGCCGAGATCTGGAACTTTTCCGCAAAGTCGAGAAAAGTCAGCTTGATATCCAGCTGGCGCCTGATCTGTTCCTTCTGGTCAGCATTGAGGCCATCCCACTTGTTCAGGCCGATGAGCAGGCCGCGGCCTATTTCCAGTACCATGCCCAGCAGGTTGGCGTCCTGATCGGTGATGCCTTCACTGGCGTCGATCACATAGATGACCACATGGGCTTTTTCAATGGCCTGGATTGCCTTGATGACGCTGAATTTTTCAATGCCTTCACCGACGCGTGAGCGACGGCGTATACCCGCGGTGTCAATCAGCGTGTAGTGAACATCACGGCGCTCGAAAGGGATGTAGACGCTGTCCCGGGTGGTGCCGGGCTGATTGAATACCACCACCCGTTCTTCACCCAGAATACGGTTTACCAGTGTCGACTTGCCGACATTGGGGCGCCCGATTACCGCAATGCGGATGCTTTTGTCTGCACTGCTGTCTTCTTCGTCGGGATCTTCGGCCGGCAGTTTCTCTTCCACCCGTTCCAGCAGGAAACCGATACCGCTGCCATGGGCTGCCGAGATCAGGATGGGATGCCCCATGCCAAGTGCATGAAATTCACTGCCCGCAAGCGTGGCGCTCAGGCCATCAGCCTTGTTGCTGACAAGAAGTACCGGTTTGCCGCAGCGTCTCAGCCGGCTGGCAAGGATTTCATCGGCCGCATTGAGGCCGGCGCGTGCATCCACGAGGAACAGCACGACATGAGCCTCTTCCAGTGCCCGGTCGACCTGGCGCATGGATTTGTCATCCAGTCCCTCCGGTCTTTCGATGATGCCACCGGTATCCACGACCACATAATCGCGTTGTCCACGGCGAACCCTGCCGTATTGCCGGTCACGTGTCAGTCCTGGGAAATCTGCAACCAGTGCATCCCGGGTACGGGTAAGAAAGTTGAATAGCGTGGATTTACCCACATTGGGTCTTCCGACCAGAGCGATGACAGGTAGCATGTTCAATCCACGGAAAAGGCGGCAATAGTGCCGTCACTGACATAGGTATACACCACATCATTGAAAATGACGGGTGGATATTCAATAGGGGCGTCACTGACATGGTAGCGTCCCACGACCTGACCATCATCCTGGGACAGGACGTGCAGGTAGCCCTCAAAGTCACCCAGTACCAGATAACTCTTGAGAAGGCCGGGGGCAGTAAGGCGTCTCTGGTGCAGTTCTGTCTGTTTCCAGAGATCAGCGCCATTGCGCAGTTCAAGCTGCCATACATCGCTATTGATATCGGTGAGATAGAGATGTCTTCTGTCGGCATTCATGCCGGCAGGTGCGGAAAAAGATTCCCTTTTCCACTGGATGTCGCCATCATCCAGTCCCAGGCTGGCCAACCCGCCCTGATAGCCGGTGACAAAGACCGAATCGCTACGCACTACGGCGGTTGAGCTCATATCCACCAGACGCTCGATTTCCGAGCGGCCTCTGGGCAGGGCTACCACCATTTCCCAGTCGAGCTTGCCTTCCTTGAGCTGCAGCGCCGATATCTTGCCACTGCCAAAGCCGTCAATCACCAGATCACCGGCAATGGTCGGATTGCCGCGGCTGCGCACCGCAAGCGGGGGAATGGTGCGTTCGTAAAACCACAGGGTCGAGCCATTACTGCGATGCAGGGCAGCCAGATGGCCATCACCGGTTCTTACCACGACCACATCATCGGCTACCGCGGGATGGGAAAGGATTTCACTGCTGAGCGTGGTCTTCCACTGCAGCGCACCGGTTGAACGCACCAGGGCAACGACTTCGGCATTGCTGGTGGCCAGGAAAATCTGCTCGCCATCGACCACAGGGCCTGCCGAAAACTCGAGTTCATGATCCACTTCCCAGACCAGATCGCCATTGATGCGGTTGCGTGCCTGGACTTTTCCGCGCCGGTCGGCGGCGTAGACGAGCGTGTCATCCACCGCAATGCCGAGGTTGACGCCTTTTTCCTCGTTGCCAACGCCCACCTGAGCCTGCCACAGCCGGGTAAGCTGCAGCGTATAGCTGACATCCTTGAGTTCAGCCGGTGGTTCAGCATTGTCCTTGCCAAAGAAATAATCCTGGATGCCGTCCCAGGCATTGCTCATGGCATCAAGGCCGGCGCAACCCGTCAGCAGCGTACTGATCAGCAGTGGCAGGATCAGGCGATGTTTCATGGAGAGGGCTGGGCTATACCAAGATTGGCCAGTTTCTGCAGCAGCAGGGGAGATGCAGCATCAGTTGCGCGTTTTGCCTGCTCGTAGGCGGTTCGGGCGGCATCTTTCTGGCCCTGGGCATACAGCAGGTCACCTTTCAGTTCGCTGACCAGTGATGTCCAGCCCGTCTGCAGTCTGCCGGCATTCGGTTTCTCCAGCAGGTTGAGAGCATCAGCCGTTTTGCCTTCGCCATGCATGACCCGCGCAAGACGCACGGACACCAGCGTTTTCAGCTGGGGATCCTGGGTCTTGGCTAGCAGGGCATCCAGTTTCTGATGGGCAGCGGCCAGTTTCTGGTTTTCCACCTCGCGATGGATCAGGTAAAGCTGGGCATAGGTGCCATAAAGACTGTCTGGTGCCGTCTTGACGATATCTTCGGCCAGTCTGGTAGCTGCTTCAGCATTGGCATTTTTTCCAGGATCGGCTTCTGCCTGTGTCTGCATAAGCTTCTGGTAGAGCAGTGAGGCCTGTTCAGCTTTCTGGTTCTGGTTCTTTTCCCAGAGATTCCAGCCACTCAGGGCCGCAATACCAAGGCCAATGCCAAGGAATACGGCGCTTGCATTTTCTTTCCACCAGCGTTTCAGGGCTTCAACGCGTTCTTCTTCAGTAAGGTACATTTCCATGAGGAGCTTCCTGTGTTCTGGTCGTGATCAATGGGACAGCAGTTGCGCCAGGCGTGCGGCAACACCACTTTGAGGGAGCGTTTCCTGATCGGCTGCAGCGCGCAGCGACTTGAGGCCTGCTAAGCCCTGCCCAGCCTCTTCCTCGCCCAGTATCAGCGCCCATGCTGCACCGCTACGGTCAGCCCGCTTGAACTGGTTCTTGAAACTGCCACCGCCGATGTTGTTGACCAGTCTCAGGCCGGGCAGGGCATCCCGCAACTGCTCGGCGAGCAGCATGGCGGCAGTTTCAGCCGTTTCGCCCACACTGATCAGGTAAACATCCGCCTGTGTGGCAGGTATGACTGCCGGATCGACGAGATCCACGAGGCGTTCCATGCCCAGTGCAAATCCGACGGCACTGGAGGCTTTGCCGCCCAGCTGGGTGATCAGGCCGTCATAGCGGCCGCCGGCACACACCGTACCCTGAGCGCCAAGTTCATGGCTCACCCATTCAAAAACGGTATGGCAGTAATAATCCAGCCCCCTGACCAGACGCGGATTGATCTGGTAAGGAATGCCCGCTGTATCCAGCAGCTGGCAGAGGCGCGCAAAATGCTGGCGCGATGTCTCGCCCAGATGATCAGCCAGTCGGGGAGCGGCAGCGAGCAGGTCGGCCAGCGCAGGATTCTTGCTGTCGAGGATGCGCAGCGGGTTGCTGTCCAGTCTGCGACGGCTGTCGTCATCAAGCTGGGTGATATGTTCACGCAGATAGTTGACCAGAATCTGGCGGTAGGCCAGACGTTCCTCAAGTGTGCCCAGCGAGTTGATCTGCAGTTCAAGCCGTTGCGCCAGTCCCAGGCGTTTCCAGAGACGGTGCGACAGCAGTAGCAGTTCAGCCTCAATGTCTGCACCCGGGAAGCCATAGGTCTCCACGCCCAACTGGTAAAACTGGCGGTAACGCCCCTTCTGCGGACGTTCATGACGGAACATCGGGCCGTTGTACCAGAGTTTGAGGGTCTGATTGTGGAGGAGTCCGTGTTCCAGACAGGCACGCAGGCAGCCTGCCGTGCCTTCCGGGCGGAGTGTGAGCCCATCGCCATTGCGGTCAGTGAAACTGTACATTTCCTTTTCAACGATGTCGGTCACTTCTCCGATGGATCGCTGGAACAGTTCGGTTTTTTCCACAATGGGCAGGCGGATTTCTTCATAGCCATATCCAGCCATGAGGCCACGGATAACGGATTCCACATACTGCCAGCGGGCTGTCTGCTCGGGCAGAAGATCGTGCATGCCACGGATGGCCTGGATTTTTTCGCTCATGAAACTCTGTTGGTGGCAATGGGTGGGGCGGGTTGCAGTGTGATATGGCGTCTGCTCTTGTCCTTGACCTGTCCAACCAGCTGGCCACATGCGGCGTCAATGTCATCTCCACGGGTGCGCCGGGTGGTGGCGACCAGTCCGGCATCCTGGAGGATCTGGCTGAAGCGCTGGACATTGTGAGGCTTGGAGCAGCGATAGGGGGCACCAGGGAAGGGATTGAACGGAATCAGGTTGACCTTGGATGGCACGTTTTTCAGCAGTCTGACCAGACGCCGTGCATGCTCAGGCGTATCGTTGATGCCATCCAGCATGACATATTCAAAAGTGACCCTGCGCCGGTTTTCGGAGCCGACATAGCGCTTGCAGGCTTCCAGCAGTTCGCGGATGGGGTATTTGCGGTTGATGGGAACCAGCTCATCACGCAGCGCATCATCGGGCGCGTGCAGGGATACTGCCAGCGCAATGTCACTGGCTTCCGCCAGTCTGTCCAGTGCAGGCACAATACCCGAGGTGCTGATGGTCACCCGGCGTTTGGAGAGACCATAGGCGAAGTCATCCTGCATGAGGCGGGTGGCCGTGAGCACAGGGGTAAAGTTGAGCAGGGGTTCGCCCATGCCCATGAGTACCACATTGCTGATGCGGCGTTCGGTACCCATGCGGTGCTGGGCTACCCAGAGCTGCCCGATGATTTCTGCCGGTGTCAGGTTGCGGTTGAAGCCCTGACGCGCCGTCGAGCAGAAACTGCACTCCAGGGAGCAGCCAACCTGTGAGGAAACGCAGAGCGTATTGCGTCCTTCATCGGGAATGAATACGGTCTCAATGCGGTTGCTGGCATCCATCTGCAGCACCCACTTGCGGGTGCCATCTTTCGAGGCCTGTTCAAGTACAACCTCAGGCGGCCGGATTTCACAGTGTTCTTCCAGGCTGGCACGCAACGACTTGCTCAGATTGGTCATCTGGGCAAAGTCGATGATGCCGCGCTGGTGTATCCACTGGATCAACTGGCCTGCGCGCCAGGGCTTTTCACCGATGGACAGGAAGAAAGCTTCCATGCCTTCACGGTCAAGCCCCAGCAGGTTGATCCTCGCCGGATGCTCAGCGGATGCGGGCGCAGAGTTCATCAGGCTGGAAGAAATACTCGATTTCCTGTGCTGCGGTTTCTGCACTGTCAGATCCATGTACTGCATTTTCGTCGATGCTGACAGCAAAATCCGCGCGGATGGTGCCTGGCGCCGCATCTTTCGGATTGGTGGCGCCCATGATCTCACGGTTGCTTGCGATAGCGTTTTCGCCTTCGAGCACCTGAATCATGACGGGGCCGCTGATCATGAAGCTGACCAGATCATTGAAGAAGGGGCGCTCACGATGCACGGCGTAGAAACCTTCTGCCTGCTCACGGCTGAGCTGGCGCATCTTGGCAGCGACGATGCGCAGGCCGGCTTTCTCGAAACGTGCGTAGATTTCACCAATGACGTTTTTGGCAACGGCATCGGGCTTGATGATGGATATAGTGCGTTCTACGGCCATGGAATCCTCGGTCGGTTTTTTGCTAGGGAATATAACCTGTCGATTCTACAGGAAATCCGGCTGATTATCATCAAAATCAGGTGGCGAAACTTTCGCCGCAACCGCAGGTACCGGTTGCATTGGGGTTGTTGAAGCGGAAGGCCTCGTTGATGCCCTCGCGGGTATAGTCGAGTACCAGTCCTTCAAGATAGGGGAGTGCCTCGCTGTCGATAATGACCCTGACACCTTCCTGTTCAAATATCTGGTCGTTATCGGCCAGTGTATCGGCGTAGTCGATGACATAAGTGTAGCCGGAGCAGCCGGCTTTTCTGACGCCGAGTCTGAGTCCGAGGCCCTTGCCGCGTTTGTCCAGCTGTTTCTGTATCTGGCGGCAGGCAGAGCTGGTGAGTGTTACTGACATGTGATCAGGCTCCTGTAATGGTTTTCAGGGTAAGAATGATATGGCTGATATCTTCTGCCGTGTTGCCGTTGCCGAGGCTGATGCGTATCGCGCCCCTTGCTGTCACAGGGTCAACGCCCATGGCCGTGAGCACCGGGCTGGGTGCAGAAATTGCGCTATGGCAGGATGATCCGCTGGATATGCAGATGCCCGCCCGGTCAAGCAGCATGACCAGCGTGCTGCCATCAAAGCCTTCAATGCTGCACTGCACCGTATTGGGCAGGCGTTCGGAGCCTGTGCCAAAGCGCTGGCAGCCCTTGATGCTGTCCAGTCCTTCTTCCAGTTGCTGTCTGAGGGTCTGCAGGTGGGCTGTCGTCTGGGGCATGGCCTGTCCCGCCAGAACGCAGGCCTTGCCAAACCCGATGATACTGGCGACAGCCTCGGTACCGGAGCGCAGCCCTTTTTCCTGTCCTCCGCCCAGCAGCAGCGGGTGTAACTGTTCCGGGTGTCTGGCGATCAGCGCGCCGATCCCTTTGGGGCCGCCCATTTTGTGCGCTGATACGGTCATCAGTTGCAGGCCGGATCCATCAAAGTGGATGGGTATCCGGCCAAAGGCCTGAACCGCATCCGCATGGAGCATGCAGCCATGCCGGGCGGCGGTTACCATGACGGGTGCCATGTTCTGGATGACGCCGGTTTCATTATTGGCCAGCATGACGCTGATCAGGCGGGTATCAATGCTGACGCTGTCCAGGCCTTCCCGTGTGAGTTGCCCGTCAGCATCAACAGCCAGCATATTGAGCGTCCAGCCGCTGGTGGTCATATGCCGGGCGGGCCCCATGACCGCTGCGTGCTCTGTCGCAGAAACAGCGATGGTGCCGGGATGCTTCCATGCCGCCAATGTGCCGGCGATTGCCAGATTGTTGGCTTCGGTGCCGCCGCTGCAGAAAATCACCTGATCCGGGCGGCAGCCCGCCAGGCCGGCGACTTCCTCCCGCGCACTTTCCAGTGCGCTGTGTGCGATGCGGCCGTGCCGGTGCAGGGCAGAGGGGTTGCCGTGCCAGTCGCGCAGAAAGGGCAGCATGGCTTCCAGTACCTCTGGCAGCATAGGAGCGCCAGCATTGTGGTCGGCGTAGATCATAGGCAGGTGGCCGCCGGTCAGAACTCAGGACTGCTGCAGACGCTGGGACACGATCACCGGCTGGACGTCATCCGGTAGCCGGCCTTCCTGTCGCTCTGCAATCATGCGCACGGACTTGCGCTGCAGGACATCATCCAGGGTGATGGAGCTCAGGTAGTCGCGGATCTGTTCACTGAGCCCCATCCACAGGTCGTGCGTCAGGCAGGGCTGGTTATTGTGGCAGTTGGCTTTGCCGCCACATCTTGTGGAGTCAATGTGTTCATCGACAGCCGCGATAATTTCCGCAACATTGATATGCATCGGTTCCCGGCTGAGCTGGTACCCGCCACCAGGGCCGCGTACGCCTTCCACGATGCCGGCCTTGCGCAGTCTTGCAAACAGCTGCTCCAGATAGGAAAGGGAGATATTCTGACGCTTGGCGATATCCGTCAGCGTCACGGGTTTCTTCTCGCTGTGATATGCCAGATCAAGCATGGCAGTAACCGCGTAGCGGCCTTTGGTTGTCAATCGCATAGCGCTAACCTTGTCCTGACTGTTAACCCCTTGGAAGCATGTGGGAACTATACATGACCCAGCATCATAGTCAACTATATGCAATCCTGTGTTTCGGCATGGACATTCCTGTTTATTGGAGGGAGAATGAGAGTCTGGAGAGTGTGTGCCTAATGACCCTGGAGAACAACAAGTATGGCTGATCTGGAGGACGATGAGCCCAGAGCCTGGTGGCAGACCGTTTCGGGATTGACCACGGCGGTAGTGTTTGTGCTTGCACTGCTTGTCCTGCTGGTGGTTGCGCTGGATCGTTCCGGTTTTTATGAACCAGGACGGGGCGTTGAATCTGAAGATGAACACGAAACAGCCACCCGGGTTCACCCATCTGATGCAGATGCGCATAATGGCGCTGGTGCCGGCATTGTCCGTGGCGTTGCCGGCGAGTATGGCATTCCCAGGTCAGCGGCGCCTCATGTGGCCAATGGTACCCATGTGCCTGAGTTGTCCAGCGAGGCTGTGGCCAACCGTATTACCGGCAATTATCAGGGGTTCCAGGTCAATACTTCGGGTTATTCGGAAGGTATGTCGTTCACTTTCCAGATGTC
>JBEBBU010000114.1:0-5471 GCA_041158225.1 Pseudomonadota bacterium
GTTTTGGGTAAGTCGTTCATAGGTTTAACCTGCGTGCTAGTTGGACTGGAATAAAAAAGTCATGGATCAATCAATAGGCCGGGTTATTGCGGTTTGCGTGCAGTAAAGACACAGTAGCGCACCATCCCTTCGTTAAAAAGCTTCCACTGCGCAATGGCCACCTTGTAGTTGGCGGTCTGTGCTTTCTTGCGCAATCCAAGCGCCTGCATGATGGTCTGCATCGGGCGGGTGATCACGGCAGTCATATACATACGTCGCGAGGAGGGTAGCGTCTCCCGTGTAGCTTCGGTGATCTGCACATCCTGAAAGCCGCATTCCACCATGCCCTGTTCAAATTCTTCCGCACTGGACAGATTGGGTACTGCCCAGCCGTTGAGACAGTCCATAACCGCCTGCCATTCCTCATCATTGAACTCGCGGCGGGTTACATAGCCATCACAGGCAACCAGTGTGCCGCCCGGCTTGAGCAGGCGGTAAGCCTCACGGAAAAAGTCGCGCTTATCGATGGCATAACAGCTGCTTTCTACCGCCCAGACCACGTCGAAACTGGCATCCGGGAAACGGGTATGGCAGAAATCCTGAGCTTCAAACTGCACGCGGTCAGCAACCCCATGCCGTTTGGCGTTGCGCTGCGCATGGCCTACCTGCTCCTGGCTGACGGTGATGCCTGTGACCCGGTTGCCATTATGTTTGGCCAGCCAGATACTGCTGCCACCAATACCGCAGCCCGCATCCAGAACAACGGCATCAGGTGCAATCTTTGCCACATCGCGCAGCAGCCTGTTCTTGTTGAGCAGAGCCTGACTGTGACTGCGGGTATCTGCGTCCCAGTAGCCGTAGTGCAGTGCAAGATTTTCATTGTCAAACCACGCGGTACGGTAGTCCCAGTAACAGTCGTCATAGTGCTGCGCGGTATCGTGACGTATATGCTCCTGAGAGAAACTCCGGTCCTTGTCCAGGCCATCGTTACGATAATCCCGGTAGGGCTCAAGATAATGCATGATCGATCCTCAAAAAATGATTATTGACAGGCTTCGCAGGTCGGGTCATCAATGGAACACAGCTTGGCTGTCGTGAGCTGGGGTTCTGCATCCATCTGCCCCACAGCGTTCAGCTTGCCATCAAAGGCTGTACTTTTTTCCACATGGGTCGCACCCAGTGAGCGCAGATAATAGGTGGTCTTGAGTCCACGAATCCAGGCCAGCTTGTAAAGTGTATCCAGTTTCTTGCCAGAAGGTTCAGCCATGTAGAGATTCAGCGACTGTGCCTGATCCAGCCACTTCTGCCGGCGTGCTGCCGCTTCCACCAGCCAGCGTGGATCAATCTCAAATGCCGTGGCGTAGGCCTGCTTGACTTCAGCTGGAACCCTTTCTATTTTCTGCAGACTGCCATCATAGTACTTGAGATCATTGATCATGACGGCATCCCATAGATCCAGCTGTTTGAGATCGCGCACCAGATAAGGATTGACTACTGTGAACTCACCGGAAAGGTTGGATTTCACATTGAGATTCATATAGGTTGGCTCAATGGACTGGGCTACCCCGCAGATATTGGAAATGGTCGCCGTAGGGGCAATGGCCATGGTATTGCTGTTACGCATGCCATAACGTGCGATCAGTTCACGCAGCCCCGACCAGTCCAGACTGACCGAGCGATCCATCTGCAGGTAGTCACCACGGGCTGACTGCAGCAGCTCGATGGAGTCAATCGGCAGTATGCCACGACTCCAGAGTGATCCTTCATAACTTGGATAACATCCGCGCTCGCTGGCAAGCATACAGGATGCCTTGATGGCATGGTAGCTGATGATTTCCATGCTCTGGTCAGCAAACTGGACTGCGGCTTCGGAAGCGTAGGCTATACGTTTTTGATACAGGGCATCCTGAAAGCCCATGATGCCGAGACCAACAGGTCTGTGGCGCAGATTGGAGCGCCTGGCCTGGGGAACGCTGTAGTAGTTGATATCAATGACATTGTCCAGCATACGCATGGCTGTGCTGACCGTACGCTCGATTCTGGCTTCATCCAGCATACCATCAGCGGTCAGATGATGGGCCAGATTGACGGAACCAAGATTGCATACCGCAATTTCCTGATCATTGGTATGCAGGGTAATTTCGGTACACAGGTTGGATGAGTGTACAACCCCGACATGCTGGTTGGTATAGCGCAGATTGCATGGATCCTTGAACGCGATCCAGGGATGGCCGGTTTCGAAAAGCATGGACAGCATCTTGCGCCACAGCTGGCTGGCTGGCATGCGCTTGAACAGTTTCATGTCGCCACGATCAACCTGTGCCTCGTATGCGAGGTAGCGCTCCTCAAATGCCTGACCAGTGAGATCATGCAGATCAGGCGTATCATTGGGAGAAAACAGTGTCCACAGGCCATCTTCGGCAACCCGCTTCATGAACAGGTCAGGGATCCAGTTGGCTGTATTCATGTCATGGGTACGACGGCGGTCATCGCCTGTGTTCTTGCGCAGATCGAGAAATTCCTCGATATCGATATGCCACGTTTCCAGATAGGCACAGACAGCACCTTTGCGCTTGCCACCCTGATTCACCGCAACGGCAGTGTCATTGGCTACCTTGAGGAAAGGAACAACCCCCTGTGATTTGCCGTTGGTACCCTTGATATGAGCCCCCATGCCACGCACCCGGGTCCAGTCATTGCCAAGACCACCGGCAAACTTGGAAAGGAGCGCGTTGTCCTTGATGGCGCCGTAAATACCGTCAAGATCATCAGGCACGGTGGTCAGATAGCAGGATGACAGTTGCGGACGCAGTGTGCCGGCATTGAACAGGGTAGGGGTGGATGACATGAAATCAAAACTGGAGAGCAGTTCATAAAAGGCAATAGCCTTTTCTTCCCGATCCACTTCTGCAATTGCCAACCCCATGGCAACGCGCATGAAAAAAGCCTGGGGCAATTCAAAACGCACACCGTGACTATGAATGAAATAGCGGTCGTACAGCGTCTGCAGGCCAAGATAGGTAAACTGGAGATCACGTTCCGGACGCAGGGCGCTGCCGAGTCTTGCCAGATCGTAGCGGGTGAGTTCGGTACTCAGCAGTTCCAGATCGGCACCACGACGGATATAGGCGCTGAAGTAGTCGCTGTAAGCATGCGCCATGTCTTCCTGGGTGTGTACAGATGTGTCCTGTCCCAGAAAATGCAGGGCCTCGCGCCGGAGTGTATTCAGCAGGAGGCGTGCGGATACCTGAGAGTAATTGGGTTCGAATTCGATACCGGCACGGGCGGCCAGTACCAGCGCCTCGTAAAGTTCACGTTCGGGCACGCCGTCAAACAGGTTGCGCCGGGTCTGCTCAAGCACCCATTCTGGATCAACTTCCGCCAGTTCGCGACAGGCTTCCTGCGCGACACGACGCAGCATGGACATGTCCAGAGGCTGGAGACTGCCATCTCCCATGGTGATATGCAGACCTGTATCTTCAGCGGCTGCACCTGCTTCTTCCACGGCCTGTTTTTCGGAGCGGAGCCTGGCGCGTTCGGCGCGATAGATGACATAGCTTCTGGCTACCTTGTGGTGACCTGCACGCATGAGGCCCAGTTCAACCTGATCCTGGATGTCTTCAATGTGGATGGTGCCACCACTGGGCAGGCGCCGGAACAGCGCCCTTACGACCTGATCTGCCAGTTCCTCAACCACTTCGTGCACGCGCCTGCTGGCTGCAGCATTGCCACCCTCAACCGCCAGAAAAGCCTTGGTGATGGCTACGCTGATTTTGCTGGCATCAAAATGTGTGACCTTGCCATTTCTGCGGATGACACGGACTTCACCAGGTTGCATGCTCTTGAGTTCAGCATCACTGACGATGCCTTCCGGAGAGGCTATGGGAATATGAACCGGTGTTGATAGCGCTGGCGAATCTGGGGACATGATGTGCTCGCTTGGATAGTATTAATGGCCTTAACCACTATAAAATGTGGTTCAATAAAATGCAAGCACATCATGTTGTGTGGAAGAGTCTGTGCGCAAGCTGTGGACAACTTTCAAAAAGCTGTGGATAAATCATGCAAGCCTGTGAAGTCAATGCAAAAAGTAGCTACAGAAAAATGATGCTATCCTGTTCCTGAACGAGCAATAAATACCGGAGAATCTGATCATGCAAGTTATCCGACACTGGATTAACCAGAGTCTTGCACGTATGCTGCCCACGCCGCAGGCGCTGTCATTTCTGGTTATTCTTCTGCTGGGCGGTTTCATCATTATCCGTCTGTCCGACATGCTGTTGCCAGTCATGATCGCAGTGGTCATTGCCTACCTGCTGGAGGGGCTGGTCAGGTTTGGAGAGCGTGAAAAACTGCCACGAAATCTGTCGGTTATGCTGGTTTTTCTGCTGTTTATGGCCTCGCTGCTGTTTGTATTGGTGGCACTGCTTCCTGTGCTATACAAGCAGAGTATGCAGCTGGTCAGCCAGATGCCGGTCTGGATTGCCGAGGTGCAGACGCTACTGAATACCCTGCCTGAGCGGTATCCCGAGTATGTGACGCAGGAGCACCTGCAGGAAGTCATCTACAGTCTGCGCCGTGAACTGCTGAACCTTGGGCATGCCATGCTGAGTATGTCTTTTTCATCCATTCTCGGTATCCTGACTGTCGGTATTTACCTGATTCTTGTGCCATTGCTGGTTTTTCTGCTTATGATCGACAAAATCAGGATTCTGGGCTGGTGTGCCCAGTATCTGCCTGAGGAAAGGGATCTCTGGCTCAAGGTCTGGCGGGAAGTCGATGCCCAGCTTGGCAACTATATACGCGGCAAGGTGTTCGAGATTGTGGCGCTGTTTGTCGTCAGCCATCTGGTTTTTTCCCTTTTCGGTCTGAATTACGCCCTGCTGCTTGCTGTCATTATGGGTATTTCCGTCATCATTCCCTACGTGGGCGCGACACTGGTCACCCTTCCTGTTTTCATGGTCGGTTTCTTCCAGTGGGGACTGAGCGAGCAGTTCGCCTGGCTTGCACTGGCCTATGCTGTTGTTCAGGCACTGGATGGCATGCTGCTGGTTCCTCTGCTTTTTTCGGAGGTGGTCAATCTTCATCCAGTCGCCATCATGCTGGCCATCCTGTTTTTTGGTGACCTTTGGGGGTTCTGGGGAGTCTTTTTTGCCATACCGCTGGCCACACTGATCAAGGCCATACTCAGTGCCTGGCCGCACATCAATGACGCCAGTGCAAGGCGCCCTTCATCTGGCGTTTTCTGAAACCTGGGGCATCCGCTACAGTGTGATAGAATCCCGAGGCTGATTTTTGAACGGAATAAGGTCTGAAAAGTCTATGAATGCCGGCCAACTGCCTTTACAGAATTACATCGTGCTTGACGATGCTGAATGTGAAACCCGTATTACGGCCGCAAGAAAAGCACTTGGGCGTCGCTGTGTCATTCTTGGCCATCATTACCAGCGTGATGAAGTATTCAGGCACGCTGATATTACCGGTGATTCGCT
>JBEBBU010000115.1:0-34794 GCA_041158225.1 Pseudomonadota bacterium
GCTATGCAGGATTGTGGATACCATAGAAGATGAACCTGCCATTGACGGGGAACAGAAGCGCTCGTTCTGCCGCCTGTTCGCCGCAGTCGTCAGGGGCGAAGCTGACGCTGGCCATCTGGCCAGAGAACTGGCCCCGCTTCTCTCCAGCCAGACACTGGCTACCGAACACGAACTCATCGCCGTGATGCCTCGAGTGATCCGCATCACCCACAGTTTCGATCCCGAGCAGAAACAGGCGCTGTCCAAGTGTGTGGAGATCATGTCTCAGGGCATGGCAGATTTCCAGAGCCGCGACCTGACTACGGGATTGGGTACGCTGCAGGAAATGGGCGACTACTGTTACTATGTCGCCGGCGTCGTGGGCGAGATGCTTACCCGCCTTTTCTGCCACTACTCGCCTGAAATTGACCGGCATCGCGATGAAATGATGCGCCTGTCCGTGTCTTTTGGTCAGGGACTGCAGATGACCAATATCCTCAAGGATCTGTGGGACGACCACGATCGTGGCGTCTGCTGGCTGCCCAAGGATATTTTCGTCGGAACCGGCTTTGATCTGGCCAATCTGCATCCTGGTCATCGCAATGAAAGGTTCAAGGCAGGCTACAGAATCCTGATTGGCATCGCTCTGGGGCACCTCGAGAATGCATTGCGTTACACCATGCTCATTCCTCCCCATGAATCCGGTATTCGCCAGTTCTGCCTCTGGGCACTGGGCATGGCCGTGATGACACTCAGAAAAATCAACAGTCATCTTGATTTCAGTACCTCTGCAGGCGTCAAGATCAGCCGGCGCACAGTACACGGCACGGTATTCGTCAGCCGCCTGACTCACCGCTGTGACTTCCTGCTGGGTCTTGCCTTTTCTGCCGCCAGCCTCGGATTACCCAGGGCTGCACAGGATCTGATCCTGATCAATCCACCCCGATTAACCCCAATGCACTCCAGTGAGCATCTGCCTCACTGAAATTCAATTCAGGGAACGCGTTCATGTTGAAAGAATCCGCTGCCGTAGCCGCCATGGAACAGACCATGAGTGTGACCATGGAAGAATCCACCATTGATGCCAGCATCCGCAGGGCGAAAGATGGCATGCTGGCCTTGCAGCATGCTGAAGGCTATTGGGTGTTTGAACTGGAAGCTGACTGCACCATTCCTTCCGAATTCATCCTGTTCATGCATTGCGTCGATGAAATTGATGAACTGCTACAGCACAAGATCGCACGATTCCTGAGAGCCCATCAGTCCAAGGATGGCAGCTACCCACTTTTCCGTGGAGGAGCAGGTGACATCAGTTGCACCGTCAAGGCTTACTATGCGCTCAAACTGGCCGGTGATTCGGCAGATGCGCCTCACATGGTACGCATGCGTGAATGGCTGCTCGCTCAGGGCGGCGCTGCCCGCTCCAATGTTTTCACCCGTATCATGCTGGCCATGTTCCAGCAGATCCCCAGACGTGGTGTGCCTTTCATGCCAGTCGAGGTGATGCTTTTCCCCAAATGGTTTCCTTTCCATCTGGATAAGATCGCCTACTGGTCACGCACGGTCATGGTACCTCTGCTCCTGCTGTACAGCCACAGGATTACTGCGGTCAATCCGCTGGGGGTTTCGGTACGCGAACTGTTTACTGTCGATCCTGACCTTGAGCAGGATTATTTCTCTCATGTGAAAACACCTCTGGGCAAGACGGTGCTCAGACTGGAGAGAATCGGTTTTGCGCTGGAACGCTTCATACCAGCCGCCCTGCGCCGCAAGGCCACCAAGGCTGCGTTTGACTGGATGGTACCCCGCATGAATGGCGTGGACGGTCTGGGTGCCATCTATCCGGCCATGGCCAACAGCTATGTGGCGCTTAAATACATTGACAACCAGGCAGATGCCTCGGTCGTGAAAGAAGCCAAGCAATCGGTTGAAAACCTGCTGGTCATTCATGGCGACACCGCCTACTGCCAGCCCTGCGTGTCCCCCATCTGGGATACCGGTCTGACTGCGCTTGCGCTGCAGCAGATGCGCAGACATGGCCAGGATGATGCTGTGGATGCTGCACTGGAGCATGCACTTGACTGGCTGCTGGGCAAACAGATTGATCCCGATGCCCCGGGTGACTGGCGTGTCAACTGTGCACCTGACCTGAAGGGTGGTGGCTGGGCTTTCCAGTTCAACAACAGCTATTACCCGGATGTGGATGATACAGCAGTGGTGGCGCTGGCCCTGCAGCAGTCGGGTAATCCCCGCTACCGGGAGTCAGTGCGCCTTGCTGCTGACTGGATTGCCGGCATGCAATCCAGAAATGGTGGTTATGGCGCTTTCGACGCCGACAATGACCACTACTACCTTAACCATGTTCCGTTTGCGGATCATGGCGCCCTGCTGGATCCACCTACGGCTGATGTCAGCGCCCGCTGCGCCATGTTCCTTGCATCAGTGCGCGCTGAAAGGCCCGATCTCGAACCCGTCATTGCCCGCACCATCGAGTACCTGCGCAAGGAACAGGAAGCCGATGGCTCCTGGTTTGGACGCTGGGGCACCAATTACATCTATGGTACCTGGTCCGTATTGATGGCTTACGACGCTGTAGGCATCAGTCGTGAAGACGAAAGTGTCAGACGCGCTGTAGCATGGCTGAAAAGTGTACAGAGAGAAAATGGCAGTTGGGGTGAAGACAATCTCAGCTATCACGATACCAGCTATCGTGGACAGTTCCATCACGGCAGTGCCTTCCATACGGCCATCGCCCTGATCGGCCTGATCTCGGCCGGTGAGCAGCATTCGCCTGAAGTGCGCAAGGGGGTAGATTATCTGCTGTCCATCCAGCTGAATGACGGCTTGTGGAACGACGAATATTTCAATGCCCCTGGTTTTCCGCGGGTGTTCTACCTCAAATATCACGGTTATGCGCGCTTCTTCCCATTGTGGGCGCTCTCGCTTTACCGCAACCAGACAGCCATGCCAGCGTGACCTGCGTCGGCATTCTGGTTCCACTGGTCAGCGAACTGGCTACGCTGTCGCCATTACGGCTAAAACAGGCACATATTCACCGCATGAATACCTCTACGCTGGTATGTCTTGCGGGTATGGGACAGGAAGCCTCATCCCTGGCCACCATGGCGCTTCTGGATGCGGGTGCGACCCATCTGTTAAACTGGGGCTGCTGTGGCGCACTGGATAAGGCACTGAAGCCGGGGACACTTTCACTCCCTCCCTCGGTTATTTATCAGGATGCGATGTATAAGAGTGATCCTGCCTGGCACACACGCCTGCATATGACACTGCAGTCAGCGCTGCACACGGACGCTCAGGGTCTGCTGTTCAGTAGCACCACTGTGCTGCCGGATGGCTCCAGCAAACTTGCAGCCCGTGAGGTCACAGGAGCTGTTGCCGTGGACATGGAAAGTGGCGCCATGGCGCATATAGCCTCTGCAAACAATATTCCTTTCGCCGTGCTGCGCGGCGTCGCTGATGGCGTCGGGCATACCATACCCGCCACGGTCTCCGCAGCACTCGGCCCTACTGGACAAATAAACGGACTGAAGCTGATGGCTGGCATTCTGGGTGCTCCCCGGGATTTGCCCGCACTGCTTCAGCTTGGATACCGATTCAGCCTCGCCGCCAGATCGCTGAAAAAGGCGGCAGATTTACTTGAGAATGCAGACTGGTGCCACCGCCCGTCTGACCAGATCAGGCATTCTCCAACTGTCACTGGACAACCATGAGCACAAAAAAAACCAATATCCTGTTACGCCTGATTCACTGGTGGGAAGCTGACATACTGCAGCATCCCTGGTGGGTACTGGTGGTCACGCTGGCGGCCAGCGCGCTTACGCTGAACTACGTGATGAACAACCTGACAGTCAATACCGACACGGCTGCCATGATTTCCACGGAAGTGCCCTTCCAGAAAAACCGCCTGCGTCTGGAAAATGCCTTCCCTCAGGATGTCTCCTCCATTGTTCTGCTGGTAGAAGGCAAGACACCGGAACAGACGAATCTGGCCGTAGATACCATTACCCAGTCGCTGCAGGGCAGGATGGAACATCTGCTTTCCGTGCATGTACCGGATGGCAGCAGTTTTTTCAGGCAGAACGGACTGCTTTATCTATCGCCACAGGAAATCGACAGGATTGCTGATGATCTGGCCAATGCCCAGCCTTTTATAGGCCGCCTCAGCCAGGATAACAGTCTGAGAGGCATCTTCGGCCTGCTCGGGCAGGCACTGCAGCCCGCCAATCAGGAGGCCATGGATATCAGGCCACTGCTGCTCAATATCCGCAAGGTGCTGGATAACGGATTCAGCGACACGCCTGTCAAGCTGTCCTGGCAGCAGATGATGATGAATCAGGAGGATGGCAAGCTTGGCATCACCAAGCGCTTCATCCTGATCCACCCCAGACTCTACTATGAGGCCATAGCACCTGCAGAAAAAGCGCTGGCCGCTGTGGATGACGCACTGGCTGAAGCCATGCGCATCACCGGCAAGGGCGTCACCGTCCATAAAACCGGTGAAGTCGTCATGGAATACGAAGAAATGCAGACCGCTTCCCAGAGTGTGGGTAATGCCGGCATTGCCTCCATGGTCATGGTCTGCATGACACTCTGGCTGGCTTATCGCTCCTTCAGGCTGATGTTTGCCACCTTTGCCACCCTCAGTCTTGGACTGGTCTTTTCCCTTGGCTTTGCCACCTTGGCGATTGGCCAGCTGAACCTGATATCCATTTCCTTTGCGGTACTGTTCATCGGCATGGGGGATGCCTATTCCTCGCATTTCTGTCTGCGTTACCGCGAACTGCGCCTCCGCGGGATAAGCCAGCGTGATGCCCTGAAAGACACGCTGACCTCCACTGGCACCTCACTGATGCTGTGTACGCTGACAGCGGCCATTGGCCTGTATGCCTTCATCCCGACCAATTACACTGGCGTTGCCGAACTCGGCATCATTGCCGGCACCAGCATGTTCATTGCGCTGGCCACCACCTTCACAGTGTTGCCGGCCATCATGAATCTTCTGCCCTATCACGCACCGCAGAAAAAACAGGCCGGCGCTAAAACCCATCCTCTGGCTGAAGCCCTGCTCTCTAACTGGCCGCTGAAACGCGCAGGCGGTATCCGGATGATCACCCTTATACTGGTGGCAGCCGCACTGCCCCTGATGTCGAAAATCGTGGTTGATTTCAACCCGACCAACCTGCGTGATCCTAATACCGAATCGGTCAAAACCTTCCGCTACCTACTCTCCTCCAAAGATACCTCTCCCATGACCATCAGTTCGCTGGCAACATCAGAACAGGAAGTGAGGGAACGGAGTGCTGCATTTGAGAAACTGCCTACCGTCGACAAGGTCATCAGCATTCTTGACCTGATCCCCACCCAGCAGCAGGAAAAGCTTGAGCGTCTGGGAGAACTCAACCTGATCATGGCTGGGCAACTGAAAAAGTTTCCAGCTCCCAATGCAAATGGCGCCACGCTGCCTGCCTTGAAGAATTTTCTTGCCGCCATTCACCAGAGCCTGGCGCTGCACGAGGATCCAGCACTGGAAGAACTGGCGCTATCCCTTTCCCGCTATCTTGGCAAACTGGAGTCGCTGGATGAGAGTGCCCGCAAAACAGCGCTGCTGAAACTGCAGGACGATCTCATAGGCAATCTGCCTGCCACCATCCAGCGTCTGGACGAATCGCTCAATGCCACTGAAATCACCATGGCATCGCTGCCTGATGATCTGCGCGCGCGCTGGCTGAGTGCTGACGGCCAGTATCGTATTCAGGTTACGCCTGAAAAGGATCTGAATGATCTGGAAGCACTCCGTGAATTCATCAAGAGTACACAGACGGTCGATGCCAATGTGACCGATGTTCCTGTGACCTATCTGGAATCCATGGACGAAGTGGTCAAGGCCTTTATTGAAGCCTTCAGCATCGCCCTAGGTACCATTACCCTGCTGCTTTTCGTGGTATTTCGCAATATCCGCGATACGGCGCTGGTACTGCTGCCACTCATACTCGCATCACTTTTCACTGCGGCACTGACAGTTCTGCTCAAGGTACCCTTCAATTTTGCCAACATTATCGCCCTGCCGCTGATGTTTGGCCTTGGCGTGGATAACGGCATCCATATGATGCACCGTCTACACTATCTGGAAACCACCGAGGGCAAGCTGCTTGAAGGCAGTGAATCACAGGGCGTATTCTTTGGCGCACTCACCACAGTCTTCAGTTTTGTGAGTCTGGCATTTACGCCCCATCCAGGCATGTCATCGCTTGGCACCCTGCTGGCGCTGGGCCTTGTACTTTCCCTGGTCTGCGCCCTGATTGTCCTGCCAGCATTCAGCGCCTGGAAAAACAGTACGCTGAGTCAACGCATCTAAGCTATTGAGGATTGACACCCATGACCCTTATCCGTGATCTGCTCCTGGAACACCAGGGAGAAAACTTTGAACTGCACGAAAAGCACCTGAATGCACAGATGGTCAAGGTTCTCAAGACCATCGGCTATGACAGGACTTATGTACGTGCAGAGGGCCCTTATCTGTACGATGACCATAACCAGCAGTATCTGGATCTACTGAGTGGTTTTGGCGTCTTCGCTCTTGGTCGCAATCATCCGCGCATTATAGAAGCGCTCAGGGATGTACTGGAAAGCAGCCTGCCTGATATGGTACAGATGGATGTATCCCTGCTCAGCGGCATCCTGTCGGAAAAAATACTGGCCAAGTGTCCGCCGGGACTGAGCCGGATGTTTTACTGCAGTTCTGGCGCCGAAGCCGTGGAAGCAGCCATCAAGTTCGCCCGTTACACGACCAAAAGGGAAACCATCGTCTACTGTGAGCATGGCTTCCACGGTCTGACCATGGGTGCACTGTCACTGAATGGCGAACGCGTGTTCAAGGATGGCTTTGGTGCTCTGCTGCCCCAATGCGTATCCATTCCCTTCAATGATCTGAAAGCCCTCGAAGAAGTGCTGGCAACCCAGGAAGTGGCTGCCTTTATGGTAGAACCCATTCAGGGCAAGGGCGTTAACATTCCGGACGATGACTATCTGCCTGAAGCTGCCCGGTTGTGCCAGAAATACGGCGCGCTGTTCGTGGCCGATGAAATCCAGACCGGTATGGGCCGAACCGGCAAATTCTGGGCTATTGATCATTATCCAGATATCGAACCAGACATGATACTGATGGCCAAGGCACTGTCAGGTGGTTTCATTCCTGTCGGTGCCGTCGCCATGAAAAAACATGTCATGGAAGCGGTATTCAACCGCATGGATCGCGCCGTCGTGCATGGCTCCACGTTCTCCAAGAACAATATGGCCATGGCAGCCGGCATTGCGACACTCGATGTGCTTGATCAGGAAAAACTGGTCGAGAATGCTGCAAGCATGGGTAACCTGCTGCTTGATGGTTTCAGGGGACTCGCAGATCGCTATGAGCTGCTGCATCATGTCAGGGGACGTGGGCTGATGCTGGCACTGGAGTTTGGTCCTCCGCGAAGCATGACCCTCAAGGCAACCTGGAGTCTGCTGGAAACCGCCAACAAGGGACTGTTCAGCCAGATGGTCACCATTCCCCTGTTCAAGAATCACCGGATACTCAGTCAGGTGGCTGGACACGGGATGAATGTGGTGAAACTGCTACCGCCTCTGGTGATCAACGAACAGGATGTGCAGTGGATACTCAAGGCCATGGATGAGGTTGTCGCTGACTGCCACAGGCCAGGAGCTGTATGGGATCTGGGAAAAAACCTGACCACCCATGCCCTCAAATCCAAAGCTGGCCAGTGAGCCTCTGCCCTGTCATCCCGAACCGGAACCCGCATGATCAAATCGACTGTTTATCCTAAAGCTTCCAGTCTGTCAGCAGTAATCATCAGTCTGGCTCTTCTGGCACCACTGGCTGCGCATGCCCACGCGGTGGTCACCGAGCACTCGCTGAAAACTCATCCCGTACAGCCGCATCATGCGACTGAAGTACAGCTGATGTTCAATTCTGGCGTAGAACTCGCACTTTCCAGGGTTTTCCTTGTGAGCAAGGGTGATGTTTACCTGCCGGTAGACATGAGCAAGGGTAAAAAACAGGGAGAAGTCATTATTCACCTCCCTCCGCTGGAACCCGGTGACTACGCTATCAAATACAAGGTGTTTGCAGCGGATGGTCATTTTACGGAAAACGCCCTGCGCTTCAGTGTGGGCAGCCAGTCTCATTCACCGAGGTAAGCCAGCATGTATATTCAGGGCCTGGCCAATTTTATTGATGATTTCCTCGGCGGCCTGATGCTGATCAGCTATGCGCTGATGGTAGGCGGCATGATCTGGTGTGCACTCATCCTGCGGATCTGGCAGTCCGGCCACCAGCTGCAGGACCGGCGGGAAGCCACCATCCTGAGCATTCAGCTGATCCGTCTTGGCGCCATGTCCCTTGCTGCCATGCAGGGCACCAAGATCATGACCAAAGCCCTGTTGCTGACATCAGCACTGGGCGAACTGCCATTGATGGCCTACGCATCAACCGTCCAGTTTCAGGCAGGTGTGCTGCGTATCGCGCTGTCACTGGCGCTGCTTCCGCTGACGCGCCGCCTCCTGAACAACTGCCAGGACTGGTCCGCCTGGAAATATACCCTTGCCCTGATGGTACCGATGGTCATCAGTGGTGCCTGGCTGGTTCACGCCGTAGGACGCTTCGAAGACAAGGCACCGCTGATGCTGCTGACCATCATCCACCAGCTGGGTGCTGCCGCCTGGTTTGGTGGTGTAGCACAACTGCTCTATCTCTGGGTGCGCAGTGCCTCCAGTCCGGAAATCGCGTCATTCTGGCCTGTAGCCATCGTGCGCTTTGGCTGGGTTGGTGTTGCTTCGGTAAGTCTTCTGATCGCAACCGGTATTCCGCTGTCACTGGCCTACATTGGCTCTGTGGATGGACTGTTCGGCACTGGCTATGGCAGTCTGGTGGTGACCAAGGCACTGATGATGCTGATGGCCCTTTTCCTTGCATGGCGCAATCACAAGGCAGGCAAGGAGTGGCGTGAACTGGGTCATTCCATCGCAATGACCAAGCGCATTCCCTTCTATATTGAAGCCGAAACCTTCATTCTGGTTGGCATCCTGTTTGTGGCAGCCACCCTGTCATCGCAGCCCCCCTCGGTGGACATTACCGATACCACCGCTACAGTCAGCGAAGTAGCTCACATGTTTGCGCCCAACTGGCCAAAGATCAGCTCGCCCAGCCATGAACAGCTGATGGCAGGAGAAGCGGGACGTGTGGCAGTAGTCAACAAGATTCCTTCGCTGGCAGCAACGGAATGGTCTGATTACAACCACAATGTGTCAGGACTGTTTCTCACCAGCATGTCGCTGGTGGCCATGCTGTCCTATTTTGTGAAGTGGCGCTGGACCCGTTACTGGCCAATCGGTTTCATCGGCCTCAGCCTGTTCCTGTTTTTCCGCAGCGACGGAGAAACCTGGCCATTGGGCCCCATTGGTTTCTGGGAAAGTACCTTCGGCAACGGCGAGGTCTTCCAGCACCGGATTGCCACCCTGCTCACCTTTGCGCTAGGGGCACTGGAACTAAGAGCCCGCACACGCAACAGTGCACGCAATCTGCGCTTCATGTTCCCCATTCTGAGCGCTTTTGGGGGCGTACTGCTGCTGACGCATGCCCACGCCGAGTTTGAACTGAAAAGCGAGTTCCTGATCCAGACCACCCATACCACCATGGGCCTGCTGTCTGTAATTATCGCGGCAGGGCGCTGGCTGGAACTGCGTCTGGCCACCACCGAACAGCACACCGCGCATGCCCAGGCGGCCTCCAATCATGTGGGTCAGGTGGCAGGCTTCATCTCTGCGACAGCCATGCTGCTCATTGGTCTGCTGTTGATGTTCTATCGTGAGCCACTGTTCTAGGAGAAGTACCTGATCCAGGCCGATACCCGGCACAGCTACGGTGAAGAGCGCTACCAACTGATGGGCGAGATCGAACAACGCCTGTTCGTGGTGGTCTACACGACCAGGCATGATGTCATCCGCATCATCTCAGCCCGCAAAGCCAACCAACGAGAGGTCAAGCACTATGACAACAGTACGCGTGACGATTAATCCCGCTGTACCTGCCTTCCTGACTTCTGGGCGTATTGATCCGGCTCGTGTAGATGCAACGACCGACACAGACATTGCCCTACAAGCGGCTGCCGATGAAGCAGAGGCCATGCTGGACGCAGCCAGATTCGTGCGCCGTGTTCGCAAGCGCCTGGGGCTCAGCCAGGCGGCGTTCTCCGAGCGGATCGACGTCCCTCTAGAGACCATCCGCAACTGGGAACAAGGAAAACGCAGCCCTACCGGCGCTGCCAAGTCGCTGCTCAAGGTGCTGGACAAGGCTCCCGAGGCCGCGCTCGCCGCATTATCAGCATGAGGAAAGCCAATGAACGGGAACCCAGCATTGACAGTGCGACAGACTCACCACAAAGAGCCAGATTCGATGCCACAAGCTACGCCGACCGAAGAACTTGAATTAAAACTGAGGAACCACAGGGCGCTTTTTTAGCGGGAACCTTGCTTGACAGCGTGGAAGGAGTATTGTCACAGCGTCTAAGACACTTGAATAGCTACTGCTTCAAGGAACCTGTCCAGCCACAGTATGAACAGCCCATTCGGGTGATCCGCCCCCCGTAGATGGATAGAAGCCGTGAAACAAGGTTATGTCCCATATAGACAAGGCCTGATGTTCTTCTGCAACCAGGACAACCAAGACTCGACTGTTTAAGCATGAAAGAAGACAGGATGAGTAGCAGGTTGAGCAAAACCACACCTATACCCATCAGGATAAAAACAAGGCTCATAAAAGACTCTGACAATTACTGACGACAGAGGTTATTTTATGTCAAAAAAAAACAAAAAAAACAAAAATTTGCTACTTCGAGTCCATGGACTCCGAGTGATGGCCTTGCCAGCCTGATCCTGTCTTCAGACAGACAACATCTGTCTGACAGGCATCAAAACATTATTTCGCTGCCGATACGGACTTGTCGCTGGCGTAGTCGCTGATTTTCTGGGTAAGTTTCTGCATCAGGCTGTCAAAGCCTTCGCGATCGATGATGCTGGTGTACTGGGCTTTCTTGAGAGCCAGATCGTTGATACCGTCTACCATGATACTGACGATGGCCCAACGTCCCTCGTTGTTGATGACAAGGTACTCGAAACGCACCGGTTTCTCATCACCCGCTACCATGTCATAGCGTGCAACCAGCTTCTCCGGTTTCAGTACCTGCACCGAATCATAGCGGAATGATTCGCCATCATAGCTGTTAAACTGCGCTGCATAGGTGGCAACACTGAGTTCCCTGAGCTTCGCCACGAACTGGCTCTGCTGGGCCGCGCTGAGCTGCTTCCAGTGGGCACCCAGCGCTATCTGGGCAACGGACTCGAAGCGGAATACTTCGCCAACTACAGGTTCCAGCAGCTTGTAACGACCGCTATAACCAAGATCAGCACGTTTCATCGACTCAATCAGCACCGCATTGAGACGGTCAACCTGCTTGCGCACAGCCTGTGCTTCCGCTGATTCATTTACTTCAGCCGGAGCATCATCAGCAGCCAGTGTCGTATGAGATGATAAAACCAGCATCACTGCCGCTGCGACCGCCCTGATCATGCAAGAATCCCCCAATGAAAACTGGCGCCTACTATAGCATAAGCGCTGCCCGCATTCAGGATTTCCCGGTGTGAAGACGTACCAGCAGTTCAGCTTCCGAAGCACTCATACCAAACTCGGTCACCAGCTCTGATGGCTTAGCCCCCATACGTACCCGTTCAATCGCATGTTCGTAGGATGTGTGCACCAGCTGCTCTCTTGAGGGCATCGCGGCCTGGGGGGGCTGCACGAGAAAAGCCTGTATCTGTTTTTCCTGACTGATCAGGCTGGCATCAACACGCAGATGAGTGGCACATAGTCCGGCCAGTTCCGAGTTAAGCTGATCCATGGACTGGACAAGACTGAAATGGGCCGCTTCCAGCGCCTTGTAACGCCCATAGAGCCAGGTCAGTACCACAGCGCAGACGCAGAGAGAAAGGCTTAGAAGCAGCACCACAAGAATATTAAGGATGTCCATACCTGCCTCAGCGTCTGGTGTCTGGTGTGCCTGACTTGCCGAAACCACCAGACATGACCTTGATGACAACACGTCTGTTCTGGTAACGCCCGGCATCATCAAGATTGCTGGCAATAGGATCATATTCACCATAGCCCATCGCCACCATATGCTCGGGTGGTACCCCGGCTGTGGTCAGGTAATGCACGACACTCGCCGCACGGGCTGAAGAGAGCTCCCAGTTGGACGGAAACAGGTAACTGGCAATCGGACGATTATCCGTATGACCTTCCACATGAATCATGTTAGGCAGTCTGGCCAGCACCTCAGCAATACGGTCAAGCATGGCATGAGAGCTGCCAGTCAGTTCATGACTGCCGCTGGGAAACAGTAGGGCTGACTTGACATCCAGTTCAATCGCGTAGTCCTTGCGGTGTATCTCAATCATGGAGTTACCTGGCAGGGTAAATTCCGCCAGTGCTTCATCCAGCGTAGTTTTCGCCTCATCCAGCTGGCGCTGTTCGAAGCGGATCTGGGCTTCCAGCCGCTGCTGTTCCAGCAGCGCACTCTGCATGGCCGCAGCGTCTTCCTCCCTGTTCTGCGATGTGCCGCCATAGCGGGTTCCATCCACTCCCTCACCACTGCCTTTGGGATCCTGTGGACTCAGGGCAATCAGCTGCCTGGATCCTGGCTCTCTGGCCATAGGATCCTTGTTTTCATCCTTCTTCTCGCTGAACGCAGAGTTCATGGAACGGGCAAAAAACCTGTATTTGGCTTCATTGATGGAGGACAGTGCATACATCACGACAAAGAATGCCATCAGCAGTGTGACAAAGTCGGCATAGGACAGCACCCAGCGCTGTAGTGCAGGAGAAGGTGAAATCTCCCGCCTTTTACGGCCCGGACGTCTCATGATCTGAGATAACCATTCAGCTTGAACTCGGTATTGCGTGGACTCTGGCCGAGGGCTATATCCACAAACCCCTCTACCAGCATCTCTCTGGTCTGTAGCAATTCACGTGCCTGAGCCCTTATCTTCTGGGCCACCGGAATGAAAAGCAGATTGGCCAGGCCAATACCATAAACCGTGGAAACAAAAGCGACTGCTATGCCATTACCCAGCAATGCAGGATCACTGAGATGCTGCATGACCTGAATCAGTCCCATCACCGCCCCCATGATACCCAGCGTTGGCGCGTAGCCCCCCATGGCCTCGAACACCATGGCAGCCTGCACATCCCTGTCCTCCCGGGCTATCATATCCAGCTCCAGACAGTCTCTCAGCTGATTGGGCTGGACTGCATCAGCCAGCAACTGCAAACCACGGCGGGCAAAATCATCCTCCTCATCGTCAACCAGACGTTCCAGAGCCAGCAGCCCGTCACGACGTGCCACGGTACTCCAGTCCACCATTTTGGCAATGAGTTCAGTACGGTTCATGGCGGGCGGCACCAGAACCCACATGCTACGGCGACAGGCATGAACAAATACGGAGAAAGGCGTCTGTAACCATATGGCCCCGAGACTCCCCCCCATGACAACAACAATGGCAGGCGTGTTCAGAAGTGAACTGAACTGGCCACCCTCCAGAAAGTTTCCCGCAATAACAGCAAGAAAACCTGTCAGAACGCCAAGTATACTCAAGAAATCCATAGCTGCATCATGCTTTGCCTGTGACTATCGGGGCCGTTTGCCTTTTCTTAATGACTGACCATTCTGTTCCATCCAGGCTTGCAGCTTACCACGGATCCGGAGCATGGCCTGCCCCTGAATCTGACAGACTCTTGATTCCGAGATCCCCAGAACCTCGCCTATTTCCCTGAGATTGAGTTCTTCATCGTAATAAAGCGAGATTGCATAACGCTCCCTCTCCGGCAAGGCTTCGATGGCTTCAGCCAGTGCCCGCGAGAGCTGGTCTCTCATGATGGCATCAATAGGACTGCTACTTTCATCCACACACCCATCAACATGATGACTGCCAGCCTCAAACAGTTCATCCAGACTGAACAGCCTGCAGCCCATGCTGTCAGAAACAGCCGCATGGTAATCATTGACATCCATGTTCAGCCGCTCTGCCACCTCAATATCACGAACTTCCCGCCCCATTTCGGCTTCAAGCACCTGAATGGCATCCGCAATCTCCCTGGCCTTGCGATGCACGGAACGCGGCGTCCAGTCGTAACGACGCAGTTCATCAATCATGGCCCCCCTGATGCGGATACCCGCATAGGTCTCGAATGCTGCCCCCTGACTGGCATCATAGTTTCTGGCCGCATCCAGCAGACCGATCATGCCCGCCTGCAAAAGATCATCCAGTTGCACACTGGCAGGCAGACGCCCCATCATGTGATAGGCAATACGTTTGACAAGAACGGCATGTTCGTTCACAAGCGCTTCTGAATTGGTGCCGGCTCGCTGGGTCTGCTGGTAAAGTGCTGTTGGTTTCATGCACTGGATCCTGCGCTGGCGCGCAACATGCGCTCCACGAAAAACTCCATCCGGCCACTCGCCCCACCCTGAACCGGCAGCCGATCCACTTTGCGGGCAATACTGGCAAAAGCCGTCGCAGATTTGCCTCCCGGGTAAGAAAGACAGACCGGCATCTGCCTCTGCACGGACTTGCGGACATAAGGGTCAAAAGGAACCGAACCCAGAAACTGGGGAGAAATGTCCAGATACTTTTCCGTTACCCTGCAAAGCTTCATGAACAGTTCACGGCCCTGGGCATCATCAGTCACCATGCTGGCAACGACCTGAAAACGGTTGACATCATGCTCACGGCTGAGCAGCTTGATCAGCGCATAGGCATCGGTGAGTGAAGTCGGTTCATCACAGACCACCACAATCACATGCTGGCAGGCCTGGACAAAATTGAGAACACTGCTGGAGATACCCGCTGCGGTGTCTACAATGAGTACATCCAGATCAGCATCAATTTCACCGAAAGCCCGGATCAGGGCACCCTGTTCGCCAGAGTTAAGTTCTGACATGCGCTGGATGCCTGATGATGCCGGCACCACATACAGTCCTCCCGGACCTTCAATCATGATCTCTTCCAGGCTGCGCTCCCCCGACAGCACGTGAAAAAGATTGAATCTGGGCTGAATACCCAGAAGCACATCCACATTGGCAAGCCCCATGTCTGCATCCATCAGGGCCACTTTTCTGCCCAGCTGACTGAGACAGATACCCAGATTGACGGACAGATTGGTCTTGCCCACCCCTCCCTTGCCGCTGGAGACAGCCAACACCTGAATGGGCCTGGCCGCTATCATACGCCGGATTCCAACTGCCTGATCCCGATTATCCATTACTTTGCGCCATCCAGTCTGCAAGTGATGATATTCTGTTTTCCTCATGAGGTCCGTTGTCTGGCACCACCGAAGAAAAGCACTTTTCCAACAGGTCAGCGACCCTTGCCCGATGCAGATCCTCGGGAACCTGCTGACCGTTACAGTAATACGCGAGGGGAAGCGAATGCTCAATCATGGCTGAAATAGCCGCCCCCAACTGAGAGACTTCATCCAGTTTGGTCCAGATGCAGGCACCTGGCGCAAATGCGGAAAAAGCACGCATGCTTTCCCTGAGTGAAGAAAGCTGGGTCGCTGCAGACAGCACAAGATAGGTTTTCAACGGCACACCACTTTCCTTCAAAAGACTAAACTGTTCAAGAATCCGCTCATCCTTGGGCCCCATGCCTGCTGTATCAATCAGCACGAGTCGCCTGTCGTAGAGCGAGGAAAGCACCTGCTTCAGTTCCTCGGGGCTGCCTGCCGTTCTTACTGGCACATCCAGCAACCTGCCATAGGTGTGTAACTGTTCATGCGCCGCAATCCTGAAACTGTCCACAGAAACCAGCGCAATCTGCCGTGAACCATGACGCATGCGGAATCTGGCCGCAAGCTTGGCAATCGTTGTCGTCTTTCCTACCCCCGTAGGCCCTACCAGAGCGATGACACCGCCATAATCCAGCAGGGTATCCTCCACGACAGGCAACGCCCTGGCAATCCAGTCCCGCGCCGCCTGCAGCGCATGCTCCTGCACCTCAAGCACCCCAAGTCTGTCGGCAAGTTCGAGGCACACCGCCCTGGAAAAGCCACGATCCCCGAGATAACGCAGAATATCCATGCGCGTAGGCAACGCCTGCTCACCCTGTTTCCAGGCCATTTCGGTAAGACGCTGATCCAGGGTCCGCCGCATCTGCCTGATTTCTTCCTGAAGGCTGGCAAAGCTGCCTGTATCCTGAACTTTGGGCGCCTCGACCTGAGACACCATTTTTTCAGGACGGAACTGCTGCCCGGCAGGCGTAGAAGCCCTGACTTCAACACTGGCAAACTCAGCAGGCCTGACACCATCACGTTCATCCAGCCCCCAGCTAACCTGCTGTTTTTCTGGGGGCGGATTTCCCGCATTTTTAAGTAGCAGGTCATCGAAAGCCTGACGGGCACGGCGTCTGGCATCCCGCATCTGCTCGGATTCAACATCCTGATCAGCCACTTCCAACGGCCTTCCCGCGGCCTTTGGCGTTTCCGCTGGAATACGCACTTCCGCTTCATCGTCCAGAAAATCACGGGCAGCTACAATCTCGACGCCACCATCGACATTCCGGTTAGACAGGATCACGGCATCAGGACCCTGCTCCTCCCGCACCATGCGCATCGCCTGGCGAATGTCAGGAGCAAAGTAGCGCTTGATTTTCATGCCTGCTCCCCCACTGACTAATTACGCCTCTGCCCGATTGAACTGATCACTTTCACCTGCCTGTCTTCGGGTATCTCGTTAAAAGCCAGTACGCTGAGACTGGGAATAGAATGGCGTACAAAACGTGCAAGCCAAGGCCTGATTCCGGAAGATACCAGCACTATTGGCGTAATCCCCTCCATTTCCTGTCGCTGCACCTGCTCTTCAAGCTGCTGGTGCATCTGCTCTGCCAGTCCAGGCTCGATACCTGAAAAATCCTGACTGGACGACTGAAGAACCTTAAGCAATAATTGTTCCAATCCAGAATCCAGCGTCATGACCCCTATCTCACGCTCTGAACCACAGATTTTCTGTACGATCATACGCCCAAGAGCAGCGCGAACCACAGAGGTCAGTATGACGGGATCCTGACTCCTCACCCCGTATTCCGCCAAAGTTTCGGCGATGGTACGCATATCACGCACCGGAACACCATCCTGAAGAAGATTCTGCAGAACGCGAACGATGATGCCGAGAGGCAATATTTTCGGGGTAAGATCTTCCACCAGTTTGGGTGAGCTTTTAGCCAGCATCTGCAACAGCTGCTGTGCTTCGTCATGCCCAAGCAGCTGATGGGCATTGGCCTGCAACAGGTGACTCAAGTGAGTCGCGATGACCGTACCCGGATCAACGACTGTATAGCCTAGCGTCTGTGCCTGATCACGCATATCGCTGTCAATCCAGACCGCCTCAAGACCAAAAGCAGGATCGCGCGTTTCAATGCCAGGCACTGGCCCATAAACCCGCCCCGGATTGATCGCCAGCATCCTGTCGGGATAAACCTCTGACTCGCCCACAGCGACCCCCAGCAGACTGATACGGTAGGCGTTGGGAGCGAGATCCAGATCATCCCTGATATGCACAGCAGGAATAAGAAAACCAATATCCTGGGAAAGCTTCTTTCTTACCCCTTTGATGCGCTGGGTCAGCTGCCCTCCCTGAGCCTTGTCAACCAGAGGAATCAGTCTGTACCCAACCTCCAGCCCCAGCATGTCATGCGTCATGACATCATCCCACGCTATATCTTTCTGTTCCTCGGCAGGGGGCAGTTTGGGCGTCATGACATCTTTATGCAGCAGTCGCTCCCGTTTCTGCTTCTGATCCAGCAGATAGGCCGCCCCGCCAAAACTGCCCGAGAGCAGAAGAAAAGCTATATTGGGCATTCCGGGAATGAGACCAATCAGGCCAATCACCGCTGCACTGATGGCCAACGGCTTCGGATCCTTGAAGAACTGGGCCCCAAACTGGGTTCCAATGTCTTCAGTACTGCTGGAAACCCGGGTCACAATGACAGCTGATGCCACCGAGAGCAGAAGCGAAGGCAACTGGGCAACCAGACCATCACCAATGGTCAGCAGGGTATATTTTTCCAGTGCATCCCTGAACCCGAGAGCATGCTGGGCTACGCCCACGATCAGGCCACCGATGATATTGATGAACAGGATGAGAATACCGGCGACAGCATCTCCTCTTACAAACTTGCTGGCACCGTCCATGGAGCCATAAAAATCAGCCTCCCTGCCGACATCAATACGGCGGGCCCTTGCCTCATCCTGGGTCACCAGACCAGCATTGAGGTCAGCATCAATCGCCATCTGCTTGCCTGGCATGGCATCCAGGGTAAACCTGGCACTGACTTCAGAAACGCGACCAGCACCTTTGGTCACCACCGCGAAATTGATGATGATCAGGATGACGAAGACGACAAACCCCACGGCATAATTGCCACCAATGACAAACTCGCCAAAAGCCTCAATAACCCGTCCGGCGGCATCCCCACCCTTGTGTCCTTCCAGAAGCACCACACGCGTCGAGGCCACATTCAGACTCAGACGCAACAGTGTCGCCACAAGCAGTACCGTAGGAAAAACCGCAAAATCGAGTGGCCGTAATGCATAAATGGCCACCAGAAGAATCAGCAGTGAAAATGCAATATTGAAAGTAAAAAGAAGGTCGAGCACAAACGGGGGTAATGGCAGGACCATCATCATCAGCATGAGCAGAACCAGAATGGGTGCTCCCAGCCCCATACCACTCACAGCTTTCAGAATCTGTTTCAGTTTAGCCACAATTGTTTTCCGTCTGCCTATTCTTCCTGCACAAACTCGTCTGGAATTTCAAAGTTCTTTGGAGGAGGCGGGGGCGTCCCACCCCAGTAGCGTACATCTTTCAGCTGGTAAATATACGCCAGCACCTGAGCAACTGCGGTATAAAGTCCCGCCGGAATTTCATGATCCAGTTTGGTCGAGTGGTACAGGGCCCGTGCCAGCGGAGGTGCCGCAAGCAGAGGCACCCTGGACTCTGCGGCAACTTCACGGATGTTGGCTGCGATCAGATCCACACCTTTGGCAACGACACGCGGCGCTCCCATGCTGTCCTGATCATAACTGAGCGCAACAGCATAATGTGTTGGATTAGTGATCACGACATCCGCTCTGGGTACGGCATCCATCATGCGCCGGTTGGCAAATTCCATCTGCAAACGGCGGATCTGCTGCTTGACCTCGGGCTTGCCTTCAGAATCCCGCATTTCATCCATAACCTCTTTGCGGGTCATCATGAGCTGATGCTTGAAGTGCCAGAGCTGGAAAGGAACATCAATTGCCGCAATCACCGCAAGGGAAGCGCAGATGACCAGTAGACCATTCATCAGCATGGCACCCATGGTGCTGGCAGCAAGATCCATATCCATACGCGCAAGTGTCATGAATTCATCCTGATCATGCAGATAAAGTCCCCAGGTAACCAGCCCGATCAGAATCACCTTGAGCATGGACTTGAGAAGTTCGACTGCTGTCTGCAGGGAAACCATGCGCGCCAGCCCGGATACCGGATTCATTTTCTCGAACTTGAAGGATAAAAAGTCCTCTGAAAAACCCCATCCACCAATCATGACGGTTGAAGCGATAGCCACCACAACTGTAAATGCCATCAACGGCAGCACCAGTGCTGCGGCATCCAGCGCGATAGTGGTGATCCTGCGAATGATGGCGGCATCCTCAAAAATATCGCGCCGCTCAATATGCAGATAAGTCTTGAACATGAGCACGCACTGCCGCCAGATCACTTCGGAAAATGCGTAAATCAGTACCACACTTCCCATAAGCATGGTGAAGGTATTAAGTTCACGGGAACGGGGCATTTGCCCCTTGCTGCGCGCCTCAGCGAGGCGCCTGGGAGTAGGGTCTTCTGTGCGTTCCTCATCCGAACCTTCTGCCATCGCAACCGCCCCGAGCTAAGGTACACGCAGCAACTGGTTTACAACGGCATAGCTGGAACGTAATGCCGAAGAAAACACCACCACAAGGTCACCAAGTCCATACCACATGAGTAACAACCCAATGGTCAGGGTGACAGGAAATCCGACGGAAAAAATGTTCAGCTGGGGAGCGGCACGGGTTCCCACGCCAAATCCCATATTCACCAGCAGCAACAGCCCCGTCACCGGAAGTGCCAGTGTAGTGCCAATCACAAGTAGCTGGGAAGACCAGCTCACCAGCAACCACAGGGCGGCCTTGTGAAAAGGCGCATCCACAGGCACCAGGGTAAAACTGTCAGCCATCATTCTGATGAAGACCAGATGACCGTCCATTGCCAGAAAAAGCAGGGTTGTAAGAATGATATAGAACTGGGATATGGCAGGCACCTGCACGCCTGTCTGGGGATCGATCAGTGAGGCAAAACCAAGCCCCATGCTGTAGGCCATGGTTTGCCCGGCAAAAACCATGGCACCAAACACCAGCTGGAGAATAAATCCCATCATGATACCCAGCAGCACCTGTTCAGCTGTCATCAGCAGGCCTGAAAGGGAAAACAGCTCCAGACCACCATGCAGCGGCAGGGCAGTTCCGATAATCCCCGTCACCACAATGGAAAACAGCACCCTGACATGCACAGCAATATAGTGCCCGGAAAAAACAGGCATGGAAACAAACATGGCAGCAACCCTGAACAGTATCATCAGGTAGTGGTCAAGCGTAGCATCCAGCTGGGCGAGAGAAAACCCGAACATGCGCGTCAGCCTATCAGACCGGGTATACTGCGTATGAGGTTCTGGGTATAGCTTATGATCGACTGCAACATCCAGGGCCCTGCAAGAAGGATGATCAGTGCTATCACCAGAAGTTTCGGCACAAAGGTCAATGTAGCTTCGTTGATCTGTGTCGCAGCCTGAAAAATGGCGACTACCAGACCTACCAGCAGACTGGCCAGCAGCATGGGGGCACTCAGCTGCACAATGACAGTCATGGCCTGCTGTCCCAGATGGATAACAGTATCCGGGCTCATTTACTGTAATAGCTGGCTACAAGGGTTTCCATGACCAGCCCCCAGCCGTCAACCAGTACAAACAGCATGAGCTTGAACGGAAGAGAGATGACCATAGGGGACAGCATCATCATACCCATTGACATCAGTACCGTTGCCACCACCAGATCAATGACAAGAAAAGGCAGAAACAGCATGAATCCCATCTGGAACGCCGTCTTGAGCTCCGAAGTCATGAAGGCTGGTACAAGAATACTGAAGGGCGTAGCTTCTGGCGATTCAATCTCAGGCTTTTCTGCAATTCGCATGAACAGGTCAAGATCCGATTCACGGGTCTGCTGCAGCATGAAGGTACGAAAAGGCTCCGCTGCGCGCTCTAGCGCGACAAGTGGCGCAATTTCCTCATGCAGGTAAGGCTGCAACGCCTGCGTATTGACTTTATCCAGTACCGGCGCCATGGTAAACAGGGTAAGAAACAGGGAAATGCCAAGCAGTATCTGGTTATTGGGTACCTGGCCCGTACCCAGTGCCTGCCGCAGTATCGACAGGACTATCATATAGCGGGTAAACGATGTCATGCTCAGTAACAGCGATGGCAACACCGTCAGTGCCGTCATGATCGCCAGGATCTGCAGGGTAACACTGTATTTCTGGCCACCGCCCGCCGTAGGCAGCATGGTAAAAGCCTCAAAGCCGGGATCAGCCGCCATGATGTCAACCGGTAGCAGCATGAGGCATATGGATAGAATACTGAAAAAACGGCTACTCATGATGCTCACAGTCCCGAATCCGTGCTGCGGTTGCGTGCTGCAAGCGTGTGCAGCATATCCTGAAAAGAGGCGGGTATGGGGGCGCTATCCAGCCTGCCCTCACCTTCCAGCATGCCGATACGGGTAATCACGCCAGGACCAACACCCAGCACCCACTGCTGCTCACCTACCTGAACCACCAGCAGGCGTTCACGCACCCCAATAGGAAGACTGGCAACGACGCGTAACTGCCTGCGCGCACCCGCAACACTGGCCCCAGTCATACGCCGCATCAGAAACAGGGTCACTCCCAGCGCCAGAAATACCACACCAAGCCCGATGCCCCAACGCAACATGTCAGGCTGCGGCAAAGCAGTACCCACATCCTGCGCAGCTGCCAGCCCTGGCAGCCCAATCAGGAGTGCACACGGCCTGATCACTTGAGTTTTTTGACGCGTTCAGCCGGACTGATGACGTCGGTCAGGCGTATGCCAAACTTCTCATTGACCACCACAACCTCACCGTGCGCAATCAGGGTGCCATTCACCAGCACATCCATGGGCTCACCCGCCATGCGCTCAAGCTCAATCACGGAGCCCTGTGCCAGCTGGAGCAGTTTTCTGAGGCGGATCATGGTGCGACCTATTTCCATGGAAACAGTCACCGGCACATCAAGGATGACATCCAGATTCACGTCGTCATGATGACCACCACCAGCTCCCTCGGCCCGTCCCATTTCCTCAAACAGACTGGATGCAGGACGGAAACCGTCAGCGCCTGCTCCAGACTCTTCATCCATATCAGTATCCATTTCAGCCATACTGTTAAGTCCCCTTGATGAGTTCCTGTTCTGTCATGGCCCGCTTGATCTTGCGGGTCAGCTTGACGGCATATTTGCCATTGGAAATTCCGGGCTTGCCCATAAAAACCGGTACTCCCTCAATCCTCAGCGTAAGTTGCTCTGGAATGTCGACAGGAATGATATCCCCTGTTTTCAACTTGAGAAGCTGCCGGACATCCATGGTCTTTTCAGCCAGTATGGCCTGAAGATCCAGATGGGCATCCATGACTTCAGTATTGAGCGCACTCCTCCAGCTGGTATCAGAAGCCCCCTTGTCGCCCTGAAATCCAGAATCCATCAGTTCACGGATCGGCTCCAGCATGGAAAAAGGCATGGCAATATACAGATTGCCACCACCGCCATCCAGATCAATCCGTATGGTGGAAATGACCACCACTTCGACAGGACTGACAATATTGGCAAACTGCGGGTTCACCTCGGAATTGAGATATTCAATACTGATATCCAGAATAGGCGCCCAGGCATCTTTGAGATCCTTGAACACCATGTCCAGAATGATACGGATCAGGCGCATTTCTGTTGGTGTGAACTCACGCCCTTCAATCTTGTTGTAAAACTGACCCGCCCCACCAAAATAATTATCAACCGCGGTATAAACCAGTACAGGATCCATGACGATCAGCGCCCGTCCACGCAGAGGATTGATACGGACAATATTCAGGTTGGTAGGCACAAACAGGCTGTGGATAAACTCTGAAAACTTGACCAGCTGCACTCCGCCAACCTCAATCTCTATCGCTCTGCGTAGCAGATTGAACAGACTCATGCGCATGGTGCGGATAAATCGGTCATTGATAAGTTCAAGCGCAGGCAACCTGCCGCGTACGATACGGTTCTGCGAGGTAAGATCATAGGCCCTGATCTCACCGGGAATAATTTCTTCCTCTGGCTCGACGCTGACATTGCCCCTCTCTACACCATGCAGAAGGGCGTCAATCTCGTCCTGGCTCAGCAAATCCTGATCAGACATGTATCACTGCATGATAAAGGCGGTAAACAGGATCTGCTCGAAGGGGCTGGCCTCATCATCCACTTCTTCACCTTCAGCAGGATGTTCTTCCTCATGATGCTCTTCACCTTCGCCGCCTTCAGCGTGTTCGGCAGCCAGCTCGTGCTCATGCTCACTCAGAATCTTGTCCAGTGCCTCACCAATCTTGTGACGCAACGCCTCCTTGCCCTCAGGCGTCCTAAGCACGCTGGGATCCTGACCACCCAGCAAAAGCAGGACATTGTTGCGAACCACGGGCATGTGTTTAGTCAGCAACGCCAGACTCTCCGGCTTTCTGGAGCCCACGGTGACAGAAATCTGTGCCAGCCTGATATCAGGATTGTTGCGAAAGTTCACAACAAACGGCGGCTCCAGCGCCAGATAGGTCAGATCAGCCTTAACCTTGGGCGCTGGCTCATGCGCCGCTGCTGGAGCTTCTTTCGGAGGCAGGATACCCAGAAAATAGAGCGCGCCAAATGCTGTACCGAGGGTAACCAGCATGGTGACAACCACGACAATCAACAGCTTCTTGATTCCCCCTCCCGAGGGCTGGTCTTCGGTGATATCGTCGAGATCACTGTCCAGTTCTGCCATATATTTACCCTGACTTCAGCAAGCTGTTTCCGTAACATGAAGAATCGTAGCAGATTCATCAGGAAAATGCAGTTGAGCTCCTGCGCCTGAGCCACTACAATCGTGGCTCTTTCCTGATCCAGTCAGCGGGTTCTGCATGTCCAACGATTTTGAACTGCGCGCTGCCGAGCTGATCGCAGCTGGCAAACGCGCAGATGAGCGTGGCTGGGTTCCCGCCACCAGCGGCAACTTTTCTGCACGACTGCAAGACCAGAGCATTGCCATCACAGTGTCCGGCAGACACAAAGGCAGACTGCAGATGCAGGACATCATGCAGATTGATGCTGCAGGCGTTTCCATGGATCACAGAAAACCATCCGCAGAAACCCTGTTGCACACCCAGCTTTATGCCTCATCTGGCAGCACTGGTGCCGTATTGCATCCACACTCGCCAGCAGCAACGCTCATATCCATGCGCCATCCAGAAGGTGTCACCCTGCAGGATCTGGAACTGCTCAAAGCGCTTGAGGGTATTCACACGCATGAAGCGGTCATTCATATACCCGTGTTTGCAAATGACCAGAATATTGAGCGACTGGCCAGCAAGGTAGCCGCACACATGGATCAGCGCCCCATGCCCATGCATGCCTATCTTATCGCGGGCCACGGCCTGTATACCTGGGCCAGCACAGTCGAAATAGCGCTGCGTCAGGTAGAAGCGCTGGAAGCCATGTTTGAACTCACGCTCCGTCTTGAAGGAAAAACGCCATGAGTATGCTGACCGTATACAACCTTGACGCCTCCCCAGTCTCCAGCACCACGCATGACCATGCTGCCATCAGGGAGTTACTGGATCAGGCCGGTGTCCTTTTCGAGCAGTGGGATACGCTGTCGGGCCATGCGCAGCCATCCATGTCTGATGAGTCCATCCTTGAGGCCTACAGCGACCAGACCGCACGACTGAAGAAGCGTTACGGATTTCAGTCAGCCGATGTCATTCATATGCAGGCCGACCACCCGCAAAAAGAAGCCATACGTGCACGCTTTCTCAGCGAGCATACACACAGTGATTTTGAAGTACGTTTCTTTGTAGAAGGACGCGGACTGTTCTATCTCAGGAACGGCGATCAGGTCTATGCACTGCTGTGCGAAAAGGGTGACCTGATCAGCGTACCCGCAGGCATGCCCCACTGGTTTGACATGGGCAGCCAGCCGCACCTGAGCTGCATACGCCTTTTTACTGACGAAGCCGGCTGGGTAGCCGCCTATACCGGCACACCTTATTGCAAAAACTTCCCTGATCTTGACCAGACCCTGCAGGAGACATGATCCGTGATCAAAGCCATCGTCACTGATATTGAAGGCACCACATCTTCTCTGGCATTCGTCAAGGATATACTGTTCCCTTATGCACGCGCAGCCCTACCCGACTATGTTCGCGTACATCAGACAGACCCGGCTGTTTCAGACATCCTTGACGAGGTAGCCCAACTTACCGCCTGCCCAAGGGATGATCTGGAAAGCCTCACCCAGACGCTGGTGCAATGGATTGATGAAGACAGGAAAATTACCCCGCTGAAGCTGCTACAGGGGCTTATCTGGGAGGAAGGTTACCAGAAGGGCGAGTATCAGGGACACCTCTACCCCGACGCAATCGAGTGCCTGCAACGCTGGCACCAGCAGGGCTACCAGCTTTATGTCTATTCGTCAGGTTCAGTTCAGGCGCAGCAGCTTCTGTTTGCCCATACCAACGCCGGGGATCTGCGCCCGCTGTTTTCAGGTTATTTCGATACCCGCACTGGCGCCAAGCAGGATGTCAATGCTTACAGGAGCATTATCCAGACCATTGGGCTGCCTGCAGATGAAATCGTGTTCCTGTCAGATATTGTCGCCGAACTGGATGCCGCTGCCGCCGCCGGCATGCAGACCCGCTGGCTGGTACGCCCACCAGCGCAGCCAGACATAAGTATTTCTCATGTACACACTAGCGATTTCTACCAGATTCACTTATGATGAATCCATTGCCCCGACTTGGGGAGTGGCTTTGGTGACTGAATGACAACTGGCTCAAGACTTTCCCGGCGGCAGTTTTTCATGCGTACTGGCATAGCTGCAGCAGGAACACTTCTCCTGCCTTCTGCAGAAGTTTTCGCCAAGGCTCTCTCCCGCGAAAAGAGTCTGCAGCTCTACAATGCCAACACCAAGGAAGAGTTCTGCATCCAGTGCAGCCCTCAGGAACATTACGAACCCCGCCTCATGCGTCAGTTCAGCCACTTCCTGAGAGATCATCATCAGGATAGTGTCCACCCTATGGATCCAGGCCTGATTGACCTGCTGTTTGCTGTATCCGTTCTCACCCGGTCTGCCGGGACTTTCGAGATCATTTCCGGTTACCGCTCCCCTGCCACCAACCATTCACTGCGTAAGCAGCACCATGGCGTTGCGGAACATAGTCTTCATACCCATGGCAAAGCCATGGATATCAGACTGAGCGACACCAGCGCTCATGAAATCCAGCGCGCAGGCATGGCGTTGCAGATGGGGGGAGTAGGCTATTATCCACGGGAAAACTTTGTGCACCTTGATACTGGCGATGTCCGCTACTGGTAACGCCTCCTGCTGAGCGATACCCCCCTATCCACCTTACGGTGGATAGGGAAAGCCCTTTGCCAGAAGATTCTGCAGTATCAGGTCGTGACCATAAATGTCATCATGGAACATGATCTGCCCATCCTCGCCTGCCATCACTGTTGAATAGAAAATATACACTGGCAGATTCTGCCTGAGATTGATCACTCTGGACTTGTCGCCGGTGTTCATGACCTCCTCTATCTTGCCACGCGTCCATTCACCACTGGCATCCTGCAGCACAAACTCAGCCAGCCCCACAGGATCCTGTAGGCGGATACAGCCATGACTGAAATCGCGTCTCGCCCTCTGGAACAGGCCACGGGTCGGCGTACTGTGCAGATAAACATTGTTATTGTTGGGAAAAGCAAACTTGACCAGGCCCAGTGCATTCTTGGGCCCAGGCTTCTGCCGGAGACGGAGAGCACCGGTCTGCAGCATGGCAATATTCTGGGCACTGGGTTCAAGTGACTGGCCAGTACCACCCGTACTGGAAACAATCTCAAGATTGTTTTGCGCCAGATAACCGGGATTGCGCCTGATCAGCGGTAGCATTTCCTTGACTGTGATCTGGTAAGGCACATTCCAGTAAGGCCGGAAGATGATATTGGTCATGTCAGATGAAAACACTGGCGTATGCCGGCCATCAATCGCCTCGCCCACGATGACATTCATGGTCATGTCTGGCCGGGTACTCGCCATACCGTTTCTGTAGGCAAAAAGCTGGAACGATGGAATATTGACCAACAGATAGGGGCCATTCATCTGTTCTGGCAGCCAGCGCAACCGCTCCATGCCCAGACGGATCTGCTCCACCCTGTCTGCCAGCGGCACATTGAGCGCCAGCACGGTTCCGCGGCCGATAACGCCGTCAGCATGCAGACCATGCCGGCGCTGGAAACGCTTGACCCCCTCAACCACAGATCCCGAATACAGCTCAGAACCTGCCCGGGTATTCGATTCAGACTGCGCCATGTCACCCAGCTGTGTCAGGAAATGCCTCAGCGCAGGCACCTCCCTGCTGCTACTCCCTGGAGAAAATTTTTGTGGGAAAGAAAAATTGACCGCGCCCACCTGTGGCGCCAGTTCCTGATAGAACATCAGCGCCTGCCTGAAAGAGCGGTAAAGATGCAGCTTGGGCTCTAGCGACTGCAGATGCGCGTGGGGATCGGCATCCTTGCTCAATGCGCGCAGCAGTTCCGGCAAATCAAGCTTTTTAGGCTCGATGCTGAGTCCAAAATCGACATTACGTGGATTGATACGACCGAGATACAGATTGCTCGCATAGCGCATCAGGGAAAGGCTCAATGCGACATCAAATCCGGCAACATCCTCAACACTACGATCAGGATAGGCACGAAGCCGCTTGATCCATTCAGACAGCAATGCAGCATCATAATCACTGGCATTCAACCCCTCGCTATCCGCCTCAGCAAGCACAGCCACCAGTATGGACGCCTGTTCAACAGGTACCCCATCCCGCGTCCATAACGGATGAAAGGCATCATGCTGATACAGCTGATCCAGGGACTGTTGATAATCTGGAAAGCGACTCCAGCGCAGCCCCGGATCCTCACCCTGCCGCAAGATGGCAGCAATATCCGTTTCAACCGTACGCACTGCAGCATCTTCTGCCGCAAGGCTGTAAGCAACTGGATGAATCAGGCACCCACACAGGATAAAAATACGAAGTCTGGTCGAAAACATGGTTGAAACCATCAGCACATGATCAAAAATTAGACCGACAGTATAAACGGAAGTTGGCCCACATGACGCACTCATTATTTCATAGCACTTTACTTGGGATTTAAACAGTACTAAAATAGTACTGAATAGAGGCCAACACCACCATGATACGCATCAGCAAACTTACCGATTATGCCATCGTACTGCTGTGCCAGATGGCACGATCAGGCCCTGGCGTGCACGCCACATCCACGCTGGCCGAACAGACCGGACTGGCGATGCCAACAGTCGCCAAATTGCTGAAAAGCCTGGTCAAGGCTGGCATTGTAGGCTCATCACGCGGCGTCAATGGCGGCTATACCCTGGCATCCAGCCCATCAGCGCTTACTATCGCCAGCATCATCAACGCGCTTGAAGGCCCGATAGCCCTGACTGAATGCTCCGCTTCTGCGGCTGAGAACTGCCAGCAGTCGGGCTCATGTGATGTCAGAGCCAACTGGCATGTGATCAACGACGCCGTCAGATCTGCGCTCAATGCGGTGACCCTGCAGGACATGCTGAATCCGGCTGATCCCGGAACCCAGGAACATATCATGTATTTTTCCCAACCCGCCAGATCCACACTACAGTCGCCAAGGAGCCACTGATGTCAGCCAGTTCAGAAACCATCGAGCGCCTCATCAGCCAGGACTACAAGCCTGGCTTCGTGACTGATATGGAAGCTGACACGCTGCCCCCCGGTCTGGACGAAGGCGTGGTAGCCGCCATATCAGCCCGTAAACAGGAACCTGATTTCATGCTGGAATGGCGCCTGCAGGCGCTCAGACACTGGCAGACCCTGTCAGAACCCACATGGGCTTATGTCGATTATGAACCCATCGACTACCAGTCCATCAGTTACTTTTCTGCGCCCAAGGTCAAGGAAAAACCGGCCAGCCTGGATGAGGTTGATCCTAAGCTGCTTGAGACCTACCAGAAACTGGGCATCCCGCTGCACGAACAGGAAAGGTTGGCGGGAGTTGCCGTCGATGCCGTTTTTGACAGCGTATCGGTGGCCACCACCTTCAAGGGCAAGCTGGCTGAAGCCGGAGTGATTTTCTGCTCCATGTCAGAAGCATTGGAAAAGTATCCTGATCTGGTGCGCCAGTATCTGGGTACTGTAGTTCCTCCTGAAGACAATTTTTTTGCTGCGCTCAACTCGGCAGTATTTTCGGATGGATCGTTTGTCTATGTGCCCAAGGGTGTGCGCTGTCCGATGGAACTGTCTACCTATTTCAGAATCAATGCTGCCAATACCGGACAGTTTGAAAGAACACTGATCATTGCGGATGAAGGCAGCCATGTCAGTTATCTTGAAGGCTGTACGGCCCCCATGCGCGATGAAAACCAGCTACATGCAGCGGTGGTTGAACTGGTGGCACTGGAAGGCGCCGAGATCAAATATTCCACGGTACAGAACTGGTATCCGGGAGACGAGGAAGGACGTGGTGGCATCTACAATTTCGTGACCAAGCGTGGCGACTGCCGCGGCAGAAAATCCAAGATTTCCTGGACGCAGGTCGAAACTGGTTCAGCCATCACATGGAAGTATCCAAGCTGTATTCTCAGAGGTGAAGAATCGGTTGGCGAGTTTTACTCGGTAGCCGTTACACACCGGCGCCAACAGGCTGATACTGGCACCAAAATGATCCACATTGGACGCAATACCCGCAGCACCATCATTTCCAAGGGCATCTCCGCAGGCAGGGCACAGAATACCTACCGTGGCCAGGTCCAGATTCTGAAAAGTGCTACTGGCGCCCGTAATTACACCCAGTGTGATTCACTGCTGATCGGCAGGCAGTGTGGCGCCCACACTTTCCCTTACATTGAGGTCAAACAGCCTGATGCAAGCGTCGAGCATGAAGCCACGACCTCAAAAATCAGTGAGGATCAGCTGTTCTTCTGCCAGCAGCGCGGCATCACTGCCGAAGATGCGGTATCCATGATCGTCAACGGTTTCTGTAAAGAGGTATTCAAGGAACTGCCCATGGAGTTTGCTGTAGAAGCCCAGGCGCTGCTTGGCATCAGCCTGGAAGGCAGTGTTGGCTGAACACAAACCCATTATTCACTCCGTTATCAGTACACGAGAAACCATATGCTCAATATTCAGGACCTTCACGTTTCGGTTGAAGACAAGGCCATTCTGAAAGGCATCAACCTGCAGGTCGCAGCTGGTGAGGTTCATGCCATCATGGGTCCCAACGGTTCCGGCAAAAGCACACTGTCCCATGTACTCGCCGGTCGCCCTGGTTACGAAGTCACCGCGGGCAGCATCCAGTGGCAGGGACAGGATCTTCTGGCCATGTCAATTGAAGATCGTGCCCGTTCAGGTATTTTTCTGGCATTCCAGTATCCCGTCGAAATCCCTGGCGTCAGCAATATCTATCTCCTCAAGGCGGCGCTGAATGCGGCACGTCGCCATCGGGGACTCAATGAAATTGATGCCATGGATTTTCTCGGTACCGTCAAGGAAAAAATCCGCAGCCTGAATCTGGATGAATCATTTCTCTATCGCGGCGTCAACGAAGGCTTCTCCGGAGGCGAAAAAAAGCGCAACGAGATTCTGCAGATGGCCATACTGGAACCGCTGCTGTGCATACTGGACGAAACCGATTCAGGCCTGGACATTGATGCACTCAAGATCGTGGCCGAGGGTGTCAATGCACTGCGTTCATCAGACCGCTCGTTCCTGATGGTCACCCATTACCAGCGACTTCTGGATTACATCCGGCCTGACCATGTCCATGTGCTGGCGCATGGGCGCATTATCCGTTCAGGTGGCCCTGAACTTGCGCTGGAACTGGAAGCCCAGGGTTATGGGTGGATAAACTCTCCCGATGCAGGTGCATGATCATGAACAGACTGGTGACGCTGGCACGGGAAACGGTACAGCAGGGGGCACTACCTGGACAATCCAGAGCTGATCTTGACGGCCTGCGCCAGTCCGCCCTGGCAACACTGGAAGCACACGGATTTCCTGACAGCCGGAGCGAGGCATTCCGCTACAGCCGCAGCAAACGTCTGGAAAACATGGCCTTTGCAGATGCACCCGGCGCAGTGGTTGAAGGTGCCACGGCTATGGAAGCCTACCTGTCGCCCATACGCATTCCGGGCGCATGGAGCATGGTATTTGTTGATGGTCATTACCATGCAGCCTGTTCCACCCCAGCTGTCGGCGACGGGTTGCTCTGCCAGAACATGACAGGCTTTCTGGAAGATAAGCGCAATGATTACCTGCCTTTCCCGATGGAAGCTGACGATCATGGCTGGATGCAGGCTAACCAGGCCTGTTTCAGTGATGGTGTAGTGATCATGGCTGAAGCCGGTTGCCGGCTGGAACAGCCGCTACAGATCATTCATGTCAGCACCCGGGCAGCAGCACCTGTCTATGTGCGCAATCATATCCATATGGGTGCAGACAGCCATATTGACATACTGGAAAGCTGGCTGGATATTTCCAGCAGCGCCACACTGGTCAATGCAGTGACCGACATCCAGCTGGATGATCATGCGTCGCTGAACATTGTGCGTCTGGATGAAGATGACAGGATTCTGGCCAACAGGCTGGCGCACCAGCGTATCCATGCCGGCACACATAGCACTTACCGCCAGCATACGTTTCATCTGGGAGGTAGCCTGCTCCGTCAGGAAACGCATATCCAGTTACAGCAGCATGCCAGTTGCAGCACGGAAGGCCTGTTCATGACGCGTGACCGGCAGGAATCCGGTCACCAGCTGCTCATTGAGCATAAGGCACCTGATGCCAGCAGTCAGGTGCGTTATCACGGTCTTGCAGACCAGGCCAGCCGTGGCATATTCCAGGGCAGGATATTGGTAGGTAGCCATGCTGACAGAACCGTCGCTGATATGCAAAGCAAAAACCTGCTGCTCTCGGATCAGGCTGAAATTGATGCCATGCCACAGCTTGAAATCCATGCCGATGATGTCAGATGCGCCCACGGTGTAAGCATCGGGCAACTGGACGAGACTGCCATTTTCTACCTTGAGTCGCGTGGCATTGCACGCCCTGAAGCTGTGCGTCTGCTGATGGCCGGCTTTGCCAACAGCATGACGGACCCGATTGTGCACCATGGCCTGCGTACGCATGTGCGGGCCAGGCTGGCTGTACACCTGCAGTTTGCCCCCGAAAGCTTTGGGCTTAAACCCTAAAGGATGCATGCGATGTCTCATAACAGCTACGATGTACAGCAGATCCGCCGTGATTTTCCCATTCTGGAACAGACCGTACACGGCTTCCCTCTGGTGTATCTTGACAATGCGGCGTCCAATCACAAGCCTCTGGCGGTGATGGATGCCATGCGTCATGTCATGCTGCATGATTATGCCAATGTGCACCGTGGTGTGCACACACTCAGCCAGCGGGCCTCCGAGCAGTTTGAGCAGGCGCGCCACAAGGTCAGAAACTTCATCCATGCAGCCCATGACCATGAAATCATCTTTGTGCGCGGCGCTACCGAAGGCATCAACCTGGTCGCTCAGACCTTTGGCCGCTCAAATATCAGTCCCGGAGACCGCATCCTGATCTCGGCCATGGAGCATCACGCCAATATCGTCCCATGGCAGATGCTGAGGGATCAGACCGGCGCAGAACTCAGCATCATTCCCATGGCTGAGGATGGATCACTCTTGCTTGATCAACTGGATGCGCTGCTGGATGACAGGGTCAAACTGGTTGCTGTCACACATATGTCCAATGCACTGGGCACGCTGAATCCTGTCGCCGATATCATCCGGAAAGCTCATGCACGCGGCATCCCGGTACTGCTGGATGGTGCCCAGTCAACGCCTCACATGGCCGTGGATGTCCAGGCGCTGGACTGTGACTTTTTTGTATTCTCGGGCCACAAGCTCTACGGCCCAACAGGTATCGGTGTGCTTTATGGCAAGACCGTCCATCTGGAAAACATGCCCCCCTGGCAGGGTGGTGGCGACATGATACGCCACGTCACGTTTGAGAAAACCACCTACAGTGGCCTGCCGTGGAAATTTGAGGCAGGCACCCCCGCCATTATTGAAGCCATCGGGCTGGGTGCTGCCATTGACTATCTGGAGACACTTGGCATGGAAGCCATTGCCCGTCATGAGCATGAACTACTGCACTACGCCACGGAGAAGATGCTGGCTATCCCGGGATTACGCATGGTAGGCACAGCCGAGGGCAAAGGCGGTATCCTCTCATTTACCCTGGAAGGCATTCATCCACACGATATTGGTACCATACTGGATCACTACGGCGTTGCCGTCCGTGCAGGTCATCACTGCGCCATGCCAGTCATGGATTTTTATGGCATTCCAGCTACTGCCAGAGCCTCACTGGGGCTTTATAATACCCATCAGGATATTGACCGCCTGGTGGATAGTATCCAGCAGCTTATCAAGGTATTTCACTGATGCTTGAATCTTTGCGTGACCTCTATCAGGAGGTCGTTTTTGATCATAACCGCAACCCGCGCAATTTCCGTGTCATGGAGGAAGCCACCCGGAAAATTGAAGGTTACAACCCGCTATGTGGTGACAGGATCACGCTGTTTGTCAGACTGAATGACGCCGGCATCATCGAAGATGTCAGCTTTCAGGGACAGGGATGCGCTATTTCCACGGCATCAGCCTCTCTCATGACTGAAATGGTCAAAGGCATGACAGAAGCCCAGGCAGAGGAGCTGTTCGCCAACTTTCACCGTGTTACAACAGGACAGACAGATGATGCAGAATTGAACGGTCTGGGCAAACTGGCAGTACTGGCTGGGGTAAGGGCCTATCCTGCAAGGGTCAAATGTGCCACACTGCCTTGGCATTCCCTGCAGGCAGCACTGAAAAGTGATGCAGAAAACATAAGTACCGAATAAAGCCGTTGTAGAATGGTGCCGTCACTAACCACCCTATGACGGAGTTCCTTCATGTCTTCAGCCAGTACACCTGAACTGTATTCAGTGTCATCCGATATTTCAAGATGGAAGTGGATCCCGCTTACAGCGCTGCTTGCCATTAGCCTCACAGCCTGCGCCACTCCGGGCGAGCGCGGTGCTGGCACGGGTGCTGCGCTGGGCGGCGGTATTGCCATGCTGGCAGGCGCAAGCCCTGTCGGTATTCTTGGCGGTGCACTGGTAGGTGGTGGCGTGGGTTATGTCACCGGCAGAAATACCAATCTGTTCAGGTAACGAGGACGCAAGCATGATCAAT
>JBEBBU010000116.1:0-2913 GCA_041158225.1 Pseudomonadota bacterium
GTTCCAGTATCACCAGAACCAACGGAGTGCCCACACCCATCTTCTGATCCAACTTGTTAAAGAGCTTTTCCTCAGCGCCTCTTCAGCCCCTCGGAAGCCGACCATTATACATGACCTACAACACCAGTCAAGACCCTGATGCAATTTTTATGATGCAGGCATCTCTACTGTAATGTAATAACCGCGTACGGAGACTATTCAGAAACAGCTCCAGCTAACACGCATCTACTGATGCTCAACATCAGATACACACTAGCCTGTAACACTATTTTTATTGATATTTTTTGTCTCCAGTGCAAAACTCGCGCAGGGCGCCCTGCCTGATCACCGAAGGAGAATAACAAGCATGAACAAGCATACCAATGTGGCTCTTGGCGTCCCCATCCTGCTTTCCAGTCTGTTCACGACGGATGTATTTGCCCTAGAAACCTATGTTCCCGCATCAGACAACAGCATCATGGCGGCATATACGCTGGTTGTCCCCAAAACCGAAGTTGCATCCGGCCTACTGGCCAGAGCCGTCATACCACCGGGCCTGGACTGCCCAATGCTTCGGGTAACAGGAGGACCATCTTCTGGCAAGCCCATCCGCATGTACCCCAGAGGGGCTATCAGCAACACTTTTTCTGCTTTCAAGGCGACGACCGTCTGCGAAGCCAAAATGCCGGCTGGCGCCATGATTGCCACTATTGGCGCAGAAAAGATCCCAGCAAGAATCCCGACCATTATCAAGTCTCTTGGTGTCATTGGCGACACGGGTTGCCGCATGAAGAAGACGATTGACCAGGATTGTGATGTTCCTGAACTTTGGCCACTGCCCAAAATTGCAAACAGCCTGGCAGGACAGAAACCAGATGTCGTATTGTTTCTAGGAGATTTTTTCTATCGTGAGTTCATCTGCGACAATCCCAGAACATTGACGTGCGGCACCAGCCCAGCCCCACTGGATGCCAACTTCGACTACAACTCAACGACCAACCCCTTCCCGAAATACGCATTTTCTGATTCGGACTATGGATGGGCTGCTGATGTCTTGATCCCTATGAAGGCACTCCTGCAGCAGGCTCCCCTCGTGATTGCACGCGGTAATCACGAATCATGTGCCCGCGGCGGCAACGGCTTCTTCAAGTACTTTGACCCACATCTCGGCAATCTGCAGATGTGCGCTCCAACCCCAGTAACCGATGCAAATAACCAGCAGGTCATCAGGGACGGCCATCCCCAGTGGAAAACTGCCCCCGAACTGCTGACTGATTCATGGACCACCACTTTCCAGGTTGGCACCAACCGTTACCTTCGCATCGCAGTAGTCGACTCCGCTTACGGCCTTGAGTTTGAAGTAGGCCCCAGCACGCTGCCTGGCCTTACCGCCAAATATCAGCAGGCAGCAGACCTGACATCCCCCAATATTATGGTGAATGGAAAGGCTCCGGAAAACTGGCTCTTGATGCATCAACCCCTGTTTGGCCTTGACTGCGCACCCGACACCATTAGCATCGATGGCAAGAACATGTTTGGCGGCGACTGCAAATGGGTGTCAGAAACACAGACCGCCAGTGCTTATGGCAAGATCAGCCATTACAATCTGGTATTATCCAGTCATATCCATCTGGCTCAGGCAGTACAGATTCCTGAACAGCCCGGCCAGCTGGTTATTGGCGATGGCGGATCAAGACTGCAGGAAGCGGGGGCGCCTTACCCAGCAACCCTGGGTTATGGCCCACTACAGTATCCTGATGGCAAACCAGTCGCTGGCCTGCCCAGTGGCTACAACACCTATCCAGCACCCACATCCATCTGGACTGAGCGTCGTTTTGGCTACGCGATCACCAGACCGCTTACCAAGGATGGTGACTGGCAGTGGACGCATTACACACCGGAAGGCAAATCTTTTGCAAAATGCCTGCAGTCCGGCAAAGAAGTCAGCTGTCTGACTACTGCCCCAGAGTAAGGAAAAGATCTTAACTATCCCGACAAAGAGACTCATCAGTCAACGGAAGCCGAAGGCAACGCCTTCGGCTTCCGTGCTCAGCACCTTGCATACTGTGGCTTTTCCTGCAATTTCGCGTGTATTGCCACAGCTCATCAGTTTCCCGCTTACCGTTAAAACCTGCCATCGCATTGAATCGCATCACATTTGCATGGATGGCATTTTATTTGCTTGTGTGAACTGCGAACCTCACCGGATCGGAGAGGCGTCCCGACCTTACATCATGACAACACCAAGGAAATCATCATGAGCACAACAAACTCACCCTATCAGGAATGTATTGAAGCCTGTCTTGAATGCGTACAGGCATGCGAAAGCTGCGCTGATGCCTGCCTCTCTGGCAGCGACATGTCCACATGCGTCCGTAACTGCCGGGATTGCGCTGATCTTTGCCTGCTGTGCATCTCCTTCATGAACCGCCATTCACAGCTGTGCGCTGCGCTGTGTGAACTGTGCCAGAAGGCATGTGAAATCTGTGCGGAGGAATGCTCCAAGCATGCAGCACACAGCGATCACTGCCGCCGCTGCGCAGAAGCCTGTGCTGCCTGTGCCAAAGCCTGCGCTTCCTGCTGCTAACACCACATACAATCGCCCATCTACCATCAGGATGGGCGAACCTGTCATCAAACAGACGATGTGTCCCTGTCTGCGCACCAAGTTTCCCTTGCTTACAGGTCAAGCTAGTGCATTGATGATACCAATAGACCAAAGAACTAAAATCTGAAGTTGGCAGCAGCTCTCAGTACATTACTGGACACATGAATCTGTGTTCGTAAATGCTTACAGGCTCCCGCGTCAGGGCTTGATGCCCTGATTTTCAGGTTGCTGCTGTTCATTTTCATGAATCCGTGTTCCCCAATGCTTGCAGGCTCCCGTCAAGGCTGACGCCCTGATTTTCAGGTTGCTGCTGATCACTTTTGCTT
>JBEBBU010000117.1:0-2519 GCA_041158225.1 Pseudomonadota bacterium
ATACCGCATTGCCCTGATCCAGGGCCAGCCCTACGCCTGCCACCTCGCCATTGGCAGCCACTGGATCGTGCATTATGTCAGCGCCGGCATGTATGAGGATGCGGTCAAAAGGGAGGAAGAAGCTGGTTTCATGCAGAACTTCGAGCACGGTTTTGCCGCCCGGCATGCGCAAGCATGGGACGCCATCTACCGCAGAACCGGACTGGATTATGTCTGTCTCGACTGCTCTGAAACCATGACGGGCGAACTACTGATTTTCGAGATCGATCATGCCATGATTGTCCACGCCATGGATGATCCGGAGAAGTTTGCCTACAAACAGGCGCCGATGCAGCAACTGCGACGAGCTTTCCGCGCCATGCTGCTGGGCGGCCAGTCGTGACGATGGATGCCAATCAGCTAAACTTTTCTGCAGGTCCCGGCGCCCTGCCAGCTACGGTGCTGGAACAGGTGCAGGAAGCGGTGCGGGCCGCGCCCGGGGCGGGTCTCTCGATACTCGGCATCAGCCACCGTTCGCCGTGGTTTGCAGATGTCGTGGCTGAAGTGGAAACACGCGTGCGGAGACTGCTGGGCCTTCCAGAGCGCTACCATGTCCTGCTGCTGCAGGGCGGCGCCACCCAGCAGTTTTCCATGCTGCCGATGCTGCTGCTACGCGGCCACCAGACACCCGCAGACTACCTGCTGACCGGCTACTGGAGTGGCAAATCCGTACCTGAAGCCAGACGTGAAGGCAGGGTCAGACTGCTCTGGGATGGCAGTCCCGAATGCTTTCACAGGCTGCCGGATGATAGGGAACTGCAGTTTGCTGCCGATGCCGCATTTTTCCATTATGTCTCCAATGAAACCGTGGAAGGCCTGCAGTTCCAGCGTATCCCCGGACTGGATACGGTACCGCGTATCTGTGACATGTCGTCTGACTTCCTGTCACGCCCCATCCAGGCAGAACGCTTCCAGTGTATCTATGCCCATGCCCAGAAAAATCTTGGCCCTGCTGGCGTGACGCTGGTGATTCTGGATGACCAGTTGCTGACCGCAAAACCTGCAGATCCTTCCCTGCCGGGCTTTCTTGATTACCGCGAACACGTGCGTACCCATTCCATTTACAACACACCACCGGTCTTTGCCATTTATGTCACCCTGCTGGTACTGCGCTGGCTGGAAGACAGCATCGGCGGACTAGCAGCCATGGCCGCCATCAACCAGCGCAAGGCCGCGACACTGTACGCGGCACTGGATCAGTACCCGGATGTTTTCATGGGCAGGGCCCGGGTGCAGGATCGTTCACTGATGAATGTGGTATTCACCATGCCCTCACCCGAAATTGAACAGCAGTTTCTGCATGAAGCGGCCAGCGCCGGCTTTTCCGGCCTGGGCGGACACCGTGCCATCGGCGGCCTGCGCGCCTCCATCTATAACGGCCTGGAGCAGGCAGCCTGCGACCGGCTGGCCGCGTTCATGACCGACTTTGCGGCAAAGCGGCGATGATACCGGACGATCCCGCGCGCTTCATGCCGCAGGAAGCCTCCTACTGGCTGGCCCGCCTGTGCGAGGCCAATTATCGCAAGCTGTGGCGTCTCCTGCCCAACCTGATGCGGCCTGGCAGCAACACCATCACCAGTCACGTATCGGTACCCACGCTGCACTACACCCTGCTGGAGCAGGCGCCACATACCCTGACCCTGCACCTGACCCATCTGTTTGAACACGAAAACGGCCACCAGCGCCTGCCGGATATGCGTATCCGCCTCTATCTGGATGCCGAAGCGGCTGAAGTACTGGAAGACTGTGCCCGACCCGGCGTCTTTGCCACCTTTGCCCATAGCGGGTCACCTGCTGAAATCCTTGCCTATAAGTGGCGCATGAACTATTTCCTGCACCGCTGGCTGGATTTCTGCCTGCGGCAGCATGACGGCCTGCCTGATCACGGTGGAGTGCCTTCCTGATGAATACACCTGTCTTTGTACGCAACCTGCATGGTGACGCTTACCTGCCTGAAGTCAATGCCAGCAGCTTTGACCGTGACGGAGCAGCAACTGTTTACCGTCGCCAGTACGGTGAAGAGCTGTTCCTGCCTAACAGCCTCTATGTCATTGTCGGCTCTGATTCTGGCAGACTGATGCGCCATATCGCCGAAAGTGGCCGCCCTCACCGCAGCCGCTATCTTTTTGTGGAACTGGACGAACTGATTGAAACCATACGCCAGCACCCTGATACACCAGCAGAAAATGACTGGATGCAACTGGTCAGCCTGGATGAATGGCAATCACGCGCAGAAAAACTGGATCTACTGGATGCCCTGTATATCGACAGAGTGCGCCTGCTGAAATCGCTTGGCGCCCTTGACCAGTATCATCTTGGCTACGCACAACTGGGTTATGCGCTGGATGAAGCCATGGTATCCGTGCGCTTTGCCACTATCGTAAGCCTGAATGTCCATCGTTTCATTGAAAACCAGATACTCAATCTTGCCGACAACCTGATACCAGCCTCCGTGCTTGCCAACCGCTTCTACGGTAGAA
>JBEBBU010000118.1:0-5656 GCA_041158225.1 Pseudomonadota bacterium
ATCAACGAGGCTGGCGCCATGTGCGACTGGATTGCCGCTGCGTCTTCTTACAGCAATCATGACCTGCCCATGATTCCCTTCTACATCTTCTACTCCATGTTCGGTTTCCAGCGTGTCGGCGATCTCATGTGGGCGGCGGGTGACATGCAGGCCCGTGGCTTCCTCATGGGTGCCACTGCCGGCAGGACCACCCTGGCGGGGGAAGGTCTGCAGCATCAGGATGGTCATGGTCATGTACTGATGGGAACCATTCCCAACTGTGTCAGCTATGACCCGACCTTCGCCTACGAACTGGCGGTGATCATGCGTGATGGCCTGTACCGCATGTACGAGCGTGGAGAGAACATTTACTACTACATCAGCGTCATGAACGAAAACTATGCCCATCCGGCCATGCCGGAAGGTGCAGAGGAAGGCATCCTGCGCGGACTCTACAAGTTCCGTGATCAGGGTGCCAAAGAACAGGTCCAGCTGATGGGCAGTGGTTCCATCCTGCGCGAAGCCATCAAGGCGGCCGATCTGCTGCGTGAGGATTTTGGCATTGAAGCGGGCATCTGGAGTGCCACCAGTTTCAATGAACTGCAGCGTGATGGTCATGAAAAAACCCGCTGGAACCTGCTGCATCCCGGTGAAGCGCCCAGGGTGACCCATGTGGAAGCCTGCCTGCAGGGCGCGAAAGGTCCCGTGATTGCGGCGACCGACTATGTGCGTGCCCATGCCGACCAGATCCGTGCCTGGATACCGCAGAGCCGCTATGTCGTACTGGGTACCGACGGCTTTGGCCGCAGCGACCGCCGCAGTGCGCTGCGCAGCCACTTTGAGGTTGATTCAAGGCATATTGCACTGGCCGCACTCAGTGCGCTGGTCAGTGAGGGGGTACTCAAGGCTGATGTCGTGGCGAAAGCCATTGCCAGTTACGGTATTGATACCGAAGTTGACTGGTCACTCAATCGTTAACAGACAGGGGGTTACTCATACTATGGAACAGTTGGTCTGCGTGCCGGATATCGGCAGCTTCAAGGACGTGGAGGTCATTGAGATCCTGGTCAGCCCCGGTGATGTGATCAGCGAGAATGATGGGCTGATCACCCTGGAAAGTGACAAGGCCGCCATGGAAATTCCCTCGCCACTGGCGGGCAAGGTCATTGCGCTGGAACTGCAGGTAGGTACCAGGGTCAGTCAGGGGTCACCCATCCTGAAACTTGAGCTGGCAGAAGCTGGTGCCGCTGCAGCGGCGCCAGCGCCGGCAGGGCCTGCCGTGGCAGCACCTGCTGCAGTGGCACCAGCGCCCGTAGCTACGCCCGTGCCAGCTGCGCCTGCGCAAGCGCCTGAAGTCAAGGTGCCCACCGCGCCGCCAGCACCATCGGTGCAGGCACCCGTGGCTGTGGGGGGGGGGGCGCCTCCGCATGCCAGTCCTGCGGTGCGCCGCTTTGCGCGTGAACTGGGTGCAGATCTTGGGGAAGTGCGCGGTAGCGGCCCCAAAGGGCGGATACTGAAATCCGATATTCAGGGCTATATCAAGCAGCGCCTGCAGCAGCCCCAGGGCGTTGCCGGCGGCAGCATCGCCGGTTTCCCCGGCATTATCCAGGGGCCCACCCCCGAGTCGCTGGCAGCCTATGGTGAGGTCAGCGTACAGCCGCTGTCGCGTATCCAGCGTCTTTCAGCAACCCATCTGCATCGCTGCTGGACCACAGCGCCCCAGGTCACACAGTTTGAAGAGGCGGATATCACCGATCTGGATGCCTTCCGCATCAGTCTCAAGGCCGAAGCTGAACGCGAAGGTGTCAAGCTGACCCTGCTGCCCTTTGTCATTCGTGCCCTGGTATCCACGCTCAAGGCTTATCCGCGCTTCAATGCCAGTCTGGCCGCTGATGGCCAGAGCCTGATTACCAAGTCCTATTTCAATATCGGCGTTGCCGTGGATACCCCGGATGGCCTGCTGGTGCCGGTGATCCGCAATGCCGACCGGATGGGTATATTTGAAATTGCCCGTACCCTGGCTGATTTTGGTGCCCAGGCGCGGGCGCAGAAACTGAAGCCCGACCTGCTGCAGGGGGGCAGTTTTACCCTGTCCAGTCTGGGCGGTATCGGTGGTACGGCGTTCACACCCATCGTCAATGTGCCTGAAGTTGCCATTCTGGGGCTGTCCAGAACCCAGACCCGCCCTGTATGGCAGGATGGCCAGTGGGTGCCGCGCCTGATGCTGCCTATCTCCCTGTCCTATGATCACCGTGTCATTGATGGTGTGGCTGGCGCACGCTTTACCGGCCATCTTGCCCGGGAACTGGCGGATATCCGCCGCCTGCTGCTGTGATGTGCCGCGAGGATATGAACCATGAGTGAAACCAACAAGAAATCGCGGGTACTGGTGCTGGGTGCAGGCCCTGGCGGATATACGGCGGCCTTTCGTGCCGCTGATCTCGGTATGGAGGTGACGCTGGTTGAGCGTCACCCCACGCTGGGTGGTGTCTGTCTCAATGTGGGCTGCATTCCTTCCAAGGCCTTGCTGCATACCGCCAAGCTGATCCATGAGGCGCAGGAGTCGGAAGAGACTGGCGTAGCCTTTGGCCAGCCGCATATCGATCTTGAAAAGATCCGCGCCAACAAGAACAAGGTGGTCGGCACACTGACGGCGGGGCTGACCCAGCTGGCCAAGGTGCGTAAAGTACGTGTGGTCCAGGGGGAGGGTGCTTTTACCTCCAGCCATAGTCTCAAGGTCACCCAGGCTGATGGCAGCGCTGAAAACATCGACTTTGACTATGCCATCATTGCCGCCGGTTCACGCGCCATCAAGATCCCGGGTTTTCCTGAAGATCCGCGTCTGATGGATTCCACCGCTGCGCTGGCGCTGGAAGAAGTCCCGGGCAGCCTGCTTATTGTGGGTGGCGGCATCATCGGTCTGGAAATGGCCTGTGTCTATCATGCACTGGGCGCACGCATCAGTGTGGTGGAACTGCAGGATCAGCTGGTGCCTGGCTGTGATGCCGATCTGGTACGCCCGCTGCATCAGCATGTACGCCGGCAGTATGACAATATCTGGCTCAAGACCCGTGTCAGCGCCATCGAAGCGCGGCCAGAAGGCCTGCATGTCAGCTTTGAAGGCGATGCCGCACCGGTAGCGCAGACCTTTGACCGTGTGCTGGTCGCCGTGGGGCGTCAGCCTAACGGCCACAGGATTGCCGCAGAGGCGGCCGGTGTCCAGGTGGATGAACGCGGTTTCATCGCGGTGGACAGGCAGCAGCGCACCAATGTGCCGCACATCTTTGCCATTGGCGATATCGTCGGCAATCCGATGCTGGCGCATAAGGCCACGCATGAAGCCAAGGTGGCAGCAGAAGTGATTGCCGGGCACAAGTCGGCTTTCCAGGCGCTGACCATTCCCTCGGTCGCCTACACGGATCCGGAGATTGCGTGGATGGGGCTGACTGAAACAGAAGCGCTGGCGCGTGGCATCCCACATGAAAAGGCCGTATTCCCCTGGGCAGCCAGTGGCCGTGCCCTGGGTATTGGCCGCAAGGAAGGGCTGACCAAGCTGATCTGTGATCCGGAGACGCATCGCGTGCTGGGTGCGGGCATTGTCGGGGTTGGTGCCGGTGACCTGATTGCCGAAGCCGTGCTGGCGCTGGAAATGGGCGCAGATGCCGAAGACATGGCCCTGACCATTCATCCGCATCCCACCCTGTCCGAAACCCTGGCCTTTGCCGCCGAGATCATTGACGGCACCATCACCGATCTGCCACCGCCGCGCAGGAAGTCCTGACAGGGGGTTTTTCCGGTTTACTCCCGGTTGACTGCCTCCGCAGTGACCGGGAGCAGCCAAGACCGGAAGCGCAGTAATACCAGCAGACCCGGCAGGGCCAGGGCGGCGCACAGGATGAAATAGTGGGGCCAGCCCAGACTGTCGGCGATCCAGCCGCTGGGCGCAGCCACCAGTACCCGGGGAATCCCCATCAGGCTTGAAAGCAGTGCATACTGGGTGGCGGTAAAGCGCCGGTCAGTCTGGCTGGCCATAAAGGCTACAAAAGCCGATGTTCCCATGCCTGACGTCAGGTTTTCAAAGCTGATTACCGCTGCCAGGCGGGCGATATCCGTGCCGCCCGTGGCCAGCAGGTTGAAACCCAGCGTGGAGACTGCCTGCAGGATACCGCAAAGCCACAATGCCCGGAAAATCCCGCTACGCAGTACCAGAATCCCGCCCGCCAGTCCCCCCAGCAGTGTCGCCCAGAAGCCAAACAGCTTGACCACGGCACCGATCTCAGTCTTGGTGTAGCCTACTGTCAGATAGAACGGCATCGTCATCTGGCTGCCCATGGCATCGCCCAGCTTGTAAAGCAGGATGAACGCCAGGATCCATGCCGCATCGCGCCTGGCAAAAAAGGCCAGGAAAGGCTGGATCACCGCTGCCTGCAGTGTGGCGGGCCTGTCATCGGGTGCTGGCTGTTCGGGCACCAGCCAGGTGACCAGCAGGCCTGTCGCCATGATGCCAGCCATCAGGCCATAAACAATGGCAAAACCATGCTGGTCGGCCAGGATGAGGCCGCCGCCTGAAGCCAGCAGCATGCCAAGGCGATAGCCGTTGACATAAAACGAAGCGCCTAGGGCAAGCGCGCGCTCGGCGAGATTTTCGCGCCGGTAAGCATCAATGAGGATGTCCTGTGAGGCAGACAGCAGGCTGACCATGAACGCCAGCCCCGCCAGCAGCAGCGGGGTAAGCGCCTGGCCCAGCATGGCAAAAGCCGCCAGCACCAGTGCCAGCAGGCACTGCAGCAGCAGCAGCCAGCCACGGCGGCGCCCCCTGAAACCGGGCAACTGATAACGGTCAAACAGCGGGGCCCAGAGAAACTTCAGGGTGTAGGGCAGGCCGGTCAGTGCGAACAGACCCACGGTGGCCAGGCTCATGCCACGTTCCGTCATCCATGCCTGCAGTACCGATCCGGTCAGCAGCAGTGGCAGGCCGCTGTAGAAGCCCATGGCCAGTGCAATACCCATGTCGCGCAGGCCCTGCCTCATGCCAGTACCCCGGCATAGTCAATCGTGAGTGGCGCATGATCGGAGAACTTCTGTGCCTTGTAAACGCTGCCCGCAGTCGCTGCACTGGCCATGCCATGCGTGGCGACCTGAAGGTCGATGCGCCATCCCACATTATTGGCATAAGCCTGTCCACGGTTGGACCACCAGGTATAGCCTTCATCGCCGGCTTCAGGATAGAGCTTGCGGTAAACATCGACCCAGCCGCGTTCGTAGAGCCGATCCAGCCAGGCCCGTTCCTCCGGCAGGAAGCCTGAGTTTTTCAGATTGCCTTTCCAGTTTTTCAGGTCGATGGCACGGTGGGCAATATTCCAGTCACCACAGATGACAAACTCGCGTCCTTCTGCGAGCAGGGCATCCAGTACCGGCAGAAATCCGTCGAGAAAGGCATATTTGACCGCCTGGCGTTCGGGTGAGGATGAGCCGGAAGGTACATACAGCGAAATGATGGTGACATCGGCAAAGTCAGCCCTGAGGAAACGGCCTTCCGCGTCAAAGGCGGCGTTGCCCATGCCTTCACTGACCTGTAGTGGCGGCACGCGGCTGTAGAGTCCTACGCCGGAGTAGCCTTTGCGCTCTGCGTGATGGAAATAGCCCTGGTAATCACCAGGATGGCGCATGGCGGCAG
>JBEBBU010000119.1:0-6389 GCA_041158225.1 Pseudomonadota bacterium
AGCATGAATACGGTGCTGATACCAGCAGGCTTTCGCTAAAATACTGGGATCAGGACGGCGAGTTTCCGGGTGATGATGTCATCATGACCCAAGGGTATCAGCAGATCACCGACAGCCTGTCTCAAGGTCTGGATATCCGGCTGAATACTACAGTCAGCAGCATTGACTGGTCGAAATCCACTATCGTCATCAGGGCAAATGATGGTACCGTGTATAGCGCTGCCCGGGTCATTGTCACCCTGCCACTAGGTGTGCTCAAGGCAGGTAAAGTAAAGTTCACTCCAAACCTGCCTGCTACGCATACCGCTGCGATAAGTCGTCTTGGCGTCGGGCTACTCAACAAGCTATACCTTAAATTTCCTTCTATATTCTGGGATAACAGCGTCCAGCTTCTGGGTTACATGGCCGATACGACGTCTGGTGCGGCCCTGCGTGGTGCGTGGGCGGAATGGTACTGTTTCAACCGTTATACCGGTCAGAATGTGCTGCTTGGCTTCAATGCAGGCAGTTATGCGGGTACTGTCGAGGCCATGACCGATCAGGCAACTGTCGCTGATGCCATGAAGGTACTGCGCAATATCTATGGAGCCAGGATACCTGATCCCAGCGGCTACCTGCTGACACGCTGGGGCAAAAATCCCTACAGCCTTGGCGCCTACTCGAATATCGCCCCCGGCGCATCAGGTGCGGATTACGATACTCTGGCGAAACCCGTCAATAAACGTCTTTATTTTGCCGGCGAACACACACATCCCACCTATCCCTCTACCGTGCATGGTGCCTATCTTTCCGGTACCCGGGCAGCCACAAGTGTCATCGCCGATATGAAGAAAACCTGAACATTATCTACTACCTATAACGAGGTTATCATGAAAGCCCAACGCATCCTCCCCATCCTTCTGGCAGCATCGCTGACGGCCTGCGCCGGTGCCAAGGTCAAAAAAGCTGACTATGTGAGTGATACTCACATGAGCAAGCCTGATCAGGTGCTGATCTATAATTTTGCAGCCAGCACCAACGATATCAAGCAGAACTCCGGCCCTATTGCCAGCCTGATACGCCATGTGGGCTCTTCCGATGAAAACACGGAAAAACAGGCCATGGCCAAAGAAGTTGCCGATGCTCTGGCAGCAGAACTCACCACCAAGCTCAAGAAATGGGGCTTCAATGCCATACGTGTCGACCAGAGCATGCCTACCAAAACAGGTGACCTGCTGATTTCTGGCACATTTACCAATATTGATGAAGGCAATCAGGCCAGACGCACCATGATAGGCCTCGGTGCCGGCCAGTCTTCCGTCGATGCCAGAGTACTGGTGCAGACGCCCACGGCGGCAGGCAATCGCGAACTGATGGGTTTCACCGCGCATGCAGACAGTGGAAAAATGCCAGGGGCAGCGGTCATGGGACCTGCGGGCATTGCCGCAGGTGCAGGGGCAGCGACCACAGCCGGCGTCAATGTTGCCAAAGGCGCCGCCCAGAAATACAGTTCAGAAACATCGACTGAAGCCGAACATATGGCCGATGCGATTGTAGAAGAACTGGGCAAGTATTTCGTGAAGCAGGGCTGGATCAGTCAGGACACCATCAAATAAGCAGCGCCTGGGCAATAACCTTCATAACCCGTCAATGGCGCCGGGTTATGAAGGGGCGGGACCGATCAGAGAGGCGAGTTATAAAATCCTATGCCCAGCATCATGTAAAGCGCAATGAAGATGATGCCCACTTTGGGCTTCATACGCCCCTTTGCGATGATATCGGACACTGTCGTGACCGTCATGATGATGGCCAGAAGCTCATAGTTGGAAAACAGTAGGTTCATGCTTTTCCCAAGATACATGCCAAGGAATACCAGCGTTGGCGCCACCATCAAGGCCATCTGCGAACTGGCGCCCAGCATGACCGCCAGTGCCAGATCCAACTGGTCGCGCTTGAGTACAAAGCCCACCGCATTCATCATTTCCGCGGCATTACCCAGCAGCGCCATCAGAAAAACCCCCATGAAGACCGGCGTGAACCCGAGTTTGCTGGCAAATGGTGTGATGGAATCGGTCATCATTTCGCTCATGAAGGCGAGCGCAATGGTGGCGGAGGCCAGTATCACCAGTGCTTTCTGCCGGCTCCAGGAAGCCTCTGGCTCCTCGGTAACCTCATCCATACGCATAATTTCCAGATCATCATCGCTGTCACTGGATGGTTGGTCAGGAAAAAATGTCGCCACAATCGACATGACATAGATCCCCAGAAGTACCGATGAAATTTCTACGCTGATTTCTTTCTCTGAATCCGTACTGAAATCAAAAACAGCCGGTATGATCATACCGAACATGGCCAGCCTGAGCAGTCCGATGTGCACCTGCAGGGCATCATTGTCATACCTGAGAAACTGGTTACGGTGTCTCCGACCGGAAGCCAGAATGGCAAGCCCAAGGCCAAATAGCAGGTTACCCAGAATGGAACCAGTGATGGAAGCCTTGACCATATCGACAAGACCCTGTTTCAGGGCAAAATAGCCGATAATGATTTCTGGCGCATTACCAAGGGTTGCATTCAGCAGGCCTCCAAGCGTAGGCCCCAGATAATCCGAGAGCACCTCGGTCGCCTCACCTATCAGTTTGCCCAGCGGGATGATGGATAGCGCTGAAACCAGAAAAACATAGATGGCGTTAACTTCCATGGCATCCATCACCATCCCGGCGGGAACCAGTGCAAGGAGCCAATTGAGATTGGGCCTAGTCAGCCCCCCCAGAAATACCGGTGCAGAACTGGAATCTTGATGCATTGATTACTCCACAGAATTGAAGCTGGAACGGATGAATGTCATTGAATAGCCTCCAACTATAAGACTTGCCGGTAAACGCTGATACCATCATACTTGAGCCTGATGGTTTTTTTCATTAATGACATGCCTACATGAAGCATAACAAGCTATGGTCTGGCCCGCCTGCCTGAACAACCGGATCTTATGGCTCATTGCCAGCCTGACTTCACTCGCTGTCATAGCTGCCATGCTCGGCCCACTCCCCCTTCCCGCATCTGCCAGGGATCTGCTGGGCCGTGAACTGTCGAACATACTGCACCGGAACCTCACCATGGAGCAGGTGCATATTGATCCAGGCCGCATGGCTGCAAGCATTGACCATATTGTCATGGCAGAGCCAGAAGGACAGCCCATCCTCCAGATCGACAGACTGGATATCAACCTCGCCCTTTGGCTTACACTAAGCCAGCGAACTGTCATACTGGACGAACTCACCCTGCATGCACCTTCACTTGAGATCACGGGGATAGGTCAGCCGGATTCCAATATAAGCCGCCTGTTCAGCGACCTGCAAACCGACACGCCATCCGGCGATAACACGACCAGCCTGGTGATTCAGTTCCTGCATATTGACCAGGGTAGCCTCCATGTGAGGGATAGAGGAACAGAGGCCACGCCATTGATCAGCCTGGATCATCTGCAACTGGATCTTGAAGATTTTGCAACAGGTCGTCAGACAAAAACCCTCTACCGGCTGATCACAGGTATTCAGGGCCAGCAGGGACAGCTTGCATGGCAGGGACAGATAGGCATACAGCCGTTCACATCCAGCGGCACACTGGATATTCAGGATCTCGACCTATCATCACTGCTTCCGGTCATCAGCCCCTGGGTTGATCTTGACGCCATGGAAGGAAAACTCAATTTTGCAGGCCATTACCAGTATCAGGCAGCCAACGATACAGAGAGTGCATGCTGGTCGCTGACGGATGGAAAGATCCTGCTGGAAAACAGCAGAGTCAAGACTCGTCACATCCCTACTCCATTGACTGAAATCGGTAGATTCCAGTTAAATGGCATCACCGTGGATTCAGCCCGGCACCATCTTTCTGTACAGGAAGCTCAGGTAGCAGACGCCCATGTGACGATGCGCCGTTCCCTGCAGGGGGCCTGGAACTGGGCCACCATTTTAAAATCCCGCAGCATGGAACACCCGCACACGGCACCAGTGACATCACCCACACCGGTATGGCAGGCATCGACAGAAAAGCTTCTGGTCAACCGGCTTGCACTGCTGTACGAAGATCAGACTGATAACAGCCGTATCTCTCTGGCATCAGCCGACATGACAGCATCGCTGGATGCAAGCTTCAGTTCCACAGGTAGTGACATGAATGCCCGTCTGGAACATGCCCGCCTGGATGACATACATCTGGCATCTGCCTCACCTGAATCAGCACCGTGGCTGGAACTCAGTCGCACCGAACTGGGGCCAGCCTCACTCAGCCTGAAGAACCGCCGCGCCAGCCTGGAAAAAATAGTCATTCAGGGAGGACAGTTACGTAGCGATATGCTGCCTGATGCTCAGGCCGATTCCACACCGATAACCCGCGAAAGCAGCCCAGCTCCCTGGCAGTTCAGACTCAAGACCCTGCAAATGTCCGATATGGCTGCTCATTATTTTCTGGGTGACAGCAACCATCCCGTTTCCCTCGATTTCACATCGATCGAAGGCAACGCCAGCATGCTGGGCTGGCCCATGCAAGACCAGACCAGTTTCACACTCAGGAGCAGTCTCAACCAGGAAAGCTCACTGAATATAGATGGGCAGTGGAATCCCGTTGAGCGCAATGGCAAGGCAACCATCAATGTCGGACAGCTGAAGCTTGCCATGCTGCAGCCACTACTGGATCAGCAGGCTGCCATAAGCATTCAGGACGGCCTGGCCTCTGCCATGCTTGAGGTCAGCATGGAGGATCGTACGGGAAAACCCGCACTGGTCATGAGTGGCCATGGCAGAATGGATCAACTGAAACTCAGCGACACAACAGACAATTCTCCCCTTCTCAGCGCAGAAATACTGCAGGTCAATGACATTGAATGGCAACCGGAAACCAATCGTCTGTTCATCAGGGAGATCAGGGCCAGTGAGCCCAAAGCGGTTTTTTCCGTAGACGCGCATGGTGCATCCAATATCAGTAGACTGTGGCGGGAGAAGACCAATAACACTCCCCCGGATACTGGACAGGCAGGCTCAGGCTACCGCTTTGGTCTAGGCCGTATGGTTCTGGACAAGGGCACACTGGATTATAGCGACCTCAGCCTGATTCTTCCCTACACAACACGGATAACCGATCTTGGCGGCACGCTGACAGGCATTTCCAACCTGTCAGGAACGCAGGCAAAACTGAATCTCGCAGGACGCGTTCTGCCCTACGGCGAGGCCAGTATTCAGGGCAGCCTCATGCCTTCAGCCATGCATCAGGAAACAGATCTGAGCATTCATCTGGCCAATGTCGACATGCCCGCCCTGTCACCTTATTCTGCAACCTTTGCCGGACGCAGGATTGATGCTGGCAAGCTCAATCTTGATGTTCTCTATCAGATTACACGCGGCAACCTGCATTCAGTGAACAACATCCACCTGCAGAAGTTCAGGCTTGGTCACCGCGTCAGGGAGGCTGATGCCACATCCCTGCCACTGGATCTTGCCGTAAGCCTGCTGACAGATGCCAGTGGCGCCATCAGGCTATCGATCCCGGTAGAAGGCAAAGTAGGTGACCCCAGCTTTTCTTATGGCGCTTTTTTCCGGACAGCCCTGTTCAATATGCTGAGTCAGGTCATTACCACGCCTTTCCATCTCCTTGATACCTTGCTGGCAGGTGAGCATGAACTGGGGAATGGTGAAATCTTTTTTGCTCCGGGCAAAGCCTACCTTGCGCCACCAGAAAGAGAAAAGCTGGCCAGTATTGCCGAACATCTTGCCCAGAAACCTGATCTGCTGATTCGGATACATGGTGGCGTGGATGCCACGCAGGATATCCACGCCCTGCAACTGCAAATGACCGCCAGGGCAATCATGGCAGCATTTGACATGACCATCGCACCTGGAAACGATCCTGATCCAGTCAATACGCATGATGCACGCACCCAGCGTGCACTGGAAACCATGGCTGAACAGGCTGGCATCCTTGATAAAACACTGGCCAGCTATACCCAGGCAAGCGGCCATCCACCTGACCGGGTAGGCATCATGGCGGGATGGTTTTCAAAATCCAGCACGACGCCTGATTTTTATGAGGCTCTGCTGGCTGCCATTGCCGGCAAACAGGTGATAAAGCCTTCAGCACTGGATGATCTTGCCGCGAAACGAGCCTCTTCTATTCAGGAAGCCATGACCCATAACCGCTCCCCTGGACTGGCAAGCCGTATTCAGGTCTCTGGCAACCAGACAGCGCGCTATGATGAAAATCAGGGTATTGTCCTCTCCCTGGAACTTGATTATAAAGGTCGCGGTAGGGATGGCTGTTGCCAGCCACCCCCCGCACAGATCCGTACGAGCGGAATTACCGCATACGGCTCCTGCCAAGAGTTCTGGCCCGAAATCGCTGTTCTGGATGCGGATGCA
>JBEBBU010000120.1:0-8298 GCA_041158225.1 Pseudomonadota bacterium
TGGATATAGGGTGCTACTACGCATGACGGATGAGCCTCAATCGGTTGACTGGAAAATATTCAGCGCGTAAGAGGTTGCCTCGCCTTTTGATCCTGATTCATGAACCTGCTCGAGGATAACATGCAGTGCTGTCTGTCCAAGATGGATCAATTTTTGCGGCACGATGCCTCCTGCGAGCAGAATCATGAGGAGAGGGGACATGACAAGCCACTCCTTGGGCCGCAGATCCTCCCATATTGAAGATACCGTGAATCTGCAGCTGCCCTGAAAGGTCTGTCGGTAGAGGCGCAGCATGCAGGCTATATTCAGAAGGCTTACAAAAGACGCAAGGATGCCGTATCCGGTGTGCGACCTGAAAATACCCGCCAGCATCATCAGTTCTGCCGGGAAACCCAGTGTGCCAGGCACGGCGATATAGCTTAACAGCAGAAACAGGAATATACCGTGCAAGCGTGGCATGCTGGTAGCCAGGCCGCCAAGATGGATGATTTCATGCGTGCCCGTCCTGTTGTAAAGATAACCTAGCAGTATGAACATGGCGCTACCGGAACAGGCAAAATTCAGCAACTGCAATACTGCACCATCCATGGACCACGCATTGAGCGCAAACAGGGATGCAAATACCATGCCCGCATGGCTTATGCTGACATAAGCCAGGGTGCTACGCAGATTGCTCTGCCTGAGTCCTGCAAGCACAGCGTAAAGCGCGCTCAGAAGGCCTGTTGCCATCAGCCATTGTCCATATTCAAGGCTTTCACTGCCGGCGATTGGGAGAAGCAGGCGTAGCACACCATAGAGTCCGATTTTGAAACTGGTCACCATGGCAATCGCGCCTGCCGGACCCTCCATAGCCAGCACCGGAAGCCAGCCATGCAAAGGCACGATCGGGATCTTGACCATGAAAGCCAGCAGCATAAGAAGGAAAACCACAGGCTCAACAGAGGAGGCAACAGGGTGATCCAGAAGCGTCAGGTAGTCGAAAGCGTATGGATACTGGTTGACCGCGCCATCGACATGAGGCTGGCCAGTTGCCAGCAGCAGAATGGCCAGCAGCAGAGGCAGGCCACCAAGAAACATGAAGAGTCCATAACGGATGGCGGCATGCTGGCCACGGTAAGACGGGTTGTAGCACATGACCAGCAGCACCACAGGCAGCACCAGCAGTTCCCAGCAGAGAAAGAACATGCCAAGGTCAAGTGACACATAAACGCCATTGATCAGTCCATGCAGAAGCATCAGCATTGCAGGTACCAGTCTTGGATGAGAAGGCATGCTATTCCAGCCGGAAACAGTCATGGCCAGCATCACCAGAGCGTTGATCAACAGGAAAGGCGCAGAAATGCCGTCGACGCCCATGGCAAAACTGAGGTGAAGCTCCCTGGACCATGGCCATTCCTCCATCCAGTGGAAACCCGTATGACTGAAATCAGTGCCAGCCATCACCCAGGTTGCCATGAGCAGCTGGAGCAGTTGCAGCGCCAGGAGAGTGGAACGCAGGTAGCGCTCAGGAAGCATCAGCATCAATATGGCGGCTGCCAGTGGAATGCAGAAAACCGTAAGGCCCAGCACAGGAAATGAGGTGATCATCAGGGAGGCATCCGCTCGGGCTGGCTATGGTGTGGAGTTGCTGGTTGCAGCATCTGCATCCAGTACTGACTGGTCATTCCCGAAAGCAGCAGCCATGCAGAAAAAGCCAGCACTAGCAGTGTCTCGGTGACGGGAACCTTGATGACCAGCATTTCAAGTCTGGATTCAATCCGCTTTGCGAGATACTGTCGCTGGAACGACCATAAAAGAAAAGCGGTGGTCATGACATGGGTAACGCCAACACCTATCGCCATGAGCCAGTAGCCACCAGTCACAAGTCCTTCGACAAGCAGATGCGCGCCATCAAATCCTCCGGTACCTGGCATGGCAACAGCGCCCAGCGTGCTGACCAGAAACAGGAGACCAGCTTGTGGGCTGGATGAAAACAGTCCTCCCATTCTCGGGATAAGCATGGTTCTGCTGCGTTTTGCACTCATATGTGTAGCCACGAGCAGGCCGCCAGCTGCCAGTCCATACTGTACTGCCAGAATGGTACAGCCAGTGCTGGCGCTGATGTTGAGTGCAAAAAGGCCCAGCATGATAATGCCGCTCTGACTGACAAAAGCATAGGCCAGCTGCTTCATGGCATGGATCTGGATCAGCGCCAGTACAGCACCATACAGCGCACCGCTTATTCCCAGTATGCGTATGAAGGGTGCATTGTAGGTAACAGCATCTGCAAGTGCTGGTTTGATAAAACGTAGCAGAAGATAAATGCCTGATTTATTGCCTATCAGCAGTAATGGCAGCAGCACCCCACGCTGACTAGCCAGCCAGGAAGGTAGCCAGTGGTGAAAGGGAAACTGTCCGACCCTGAAGCAGAGCCCGTAAAAGAACAGGAAAAAAAGTATGTTTTGGGACTTTGCATCCATTGGGTGGGCAGCAAGTACTTCAGGGCTGCTCTCCCATGATCCTGTTGCTGCGTGAACCCAGGTGAACAGGATCAGGGCAGCCAGCAGCATAAGGCCCTGCCCAAGCAGGAGTTGTCGTCTGATGGGGATCCGGGTCGCTGGATCACCGCCAATCCAGTAGAGAATGGCAAGGAGCCCCAGCGTATCTATGGCCATGAATTGCACCAGATCCTGGATCATAAACCCTGCTGTCAGCTGAGCCTGAACCAGGAAAAGCAGCACCAGTCCGGCTTCACCTCGTGGAAACATTTTTTCTGAAGGCGCGTATACAAGAGCGGCCAGTGCCAGAAGATGTGACACCAGCATGAACAGCAGGCTGGTCCCGTCAATCGCAAATGTGATGGTCATGCCAGGCAGTATCAGCCAGCGGCTCAGGTATTGCGTATTACCAGAAGAACTGTCGAAACCCAGTATCATGGAAACGATCAGCAGCAGTTGCAGTAGCAGGATGCCGGTACCGACATGCCTGCCTATTGAAGATGTTCCAGTTCTGGCTGAACACAGGGCTCCTGCCATTGGCATCATGATCAGGGCAACAGGCACCGCCGTATTGAGACTTAAGCCGCCGTTATGCATGTTCAGTTAACCAGAAGCAGGGTAATCATGATGATCAGCAGCAGATAGCGCATCTCCGCAAACAGCTGTTCGCCATGCTGCAGTATTTTTCCGATGGATCTGGCCTGAATCCATAGTTCATATCCCAGACCTCCAATGACAAGTCTGTCTTCAAACCAGTGCAAGGCACCGCCAAAGTACTGTAGCAGTTTACCCGGCAAACCACTGATGGCATAGCCGTCCTCGCTGGACTGGATGCCAGCTGCCAGGAGTTTCTCTTCTCTTTCTGCAAGACCTGAAAAAGTTTGCAGTGATCTGGCAGGAAGACCGACAATCCTTTCAAGTACCCGTTGCTCGAAACGGAAAACATCACCGGCAAAAGCCTCTACCGGCCTCACCAGAACTTTTACCAGAAATGGCTCCAGCCCAAAACCGCATTGGCATAGCCGGTAGAACGATCCATGCGTGGCCACCCAGCGTGGTGGAGACACTGTATAGCGCCAATCGCCTATTTTGGCCATGAATGATGGAGCAAGAAAAAACTGGTACCCCCTGAATACTGCATGTGCCATCATGTGAGCAAATCCCAGTTCAGCCAGACCTGCCCCCATAAGTACAAAGTTGCATCCTAACTGGGTGATACCAGCAAAGACCAGCGTTCCTTTCACATGCGTCTGTATCAGACCACAGGCGCCGCCATAAAAGGCAGTCAGAAGGCCAAGCATGACCAGTCCCAGCCGCAATTCGGGATGATTGTCCAGTAGCGGCTGATACCGGTAAAGCATATAGCATCCCGCATGCGTCATCAGGGCACCGTAAGAAATGGCACTGGATGGTGTTGGACCGTCCATGGCTTTGGGTAACCAGAATGAAAAAGGCAACTGGCCTGATTTGACGATAACCGGAAGCAGTAGTAGGAATAAGATAATGATCTGTTGACTCTGGTCAAGCTCTGTCAGTGCAGGTGCAAGCCCAGACCAGTCAAGGCTGTACGGCGGTCTGCTCCATACGAGTAGCAGGCCTGTGGCAAGCAACCAGCCCAATCCACCCAGCCTGTTCACAAGATAGACTGCCCTGGCATTATCAGCAGCCGTGTCTCTTGCAGGATTGTAGGCGATCAGCAGGTAAGAGGCCAGACTGGCCAATTCCCATCCCATCACGGTAACCGGCACACTGGCAGCGAAACAGATGAACTGCATGGCGGTAAGCAACAACAGCATGGCGGTATGGAATCTGAAGTAACCACGTTCGCGGTGAAGGTAATCAGAGGAAAATCGGGCAGCAAGCCAGCTGAAAAAGAGTATCAACGCGCTGAAGATCAGTCCATGTATATCGCTGCGCAGACTGAAAGTCATGACAAGCTGATCCGTAGCAAGCCAGTCAAGCGAAAAGGAGGGGGATGATTCACTGTCAGCCATTATCCATGACTGCTGTACAAGCATAAGCCATGCGATGACTGAAATGACATGTATCCAATGCAGGACATGAGCTAACTTTTTTTCATCGTTTTCCTGTGATAAATGTCCCGTCAGCATGCATGTTGCGAGCATAACGGCACCGGCGAGCGGCAGCGTAGTCAGTATCAGTAGCATGGTAGCTGTCAGCATATTTCAATCCGTGGCTAGGGATACTCTGCGTGAATCAGGGCGGGCTGGAGCAGCTGGCTGCTCCTGATGCACCAGGCCAGCGATGATGCTGCTACGGGTAGGGCTTCACCAGCCTGGGGATCCTGCCATTTGCTGAAACCAAGGGAAGGATGAAACTCGTAGAGGGTGTTGTGTTCAGGGTGAAGAACAGCCAGTGTCACCCACAGCCCTCCCAGCAGTTCCTGGAGTGATGGCTGTTTCTGATAGATCTGCGCAACAATTTCGGGATAGTGTTCGACAACCACCAGAAGACGCATGGGCTCATGTACCTCCACCATCTGCTGGGGCAGTCCGGTACGCAGATCACTCGAACTACCCTCCATGATGCCGAACCAGCCAGTCAGATTATGCGGCACCTTTGAGCCACAGCCAAAGGCTGCATTGTTGATAGTAGAGAAATAGTACTCAAGATTGATGCCGGCGCCTACTGGGGTGGCTGCCAGTAGCAGTGCCTCCAGTACATGACCATCAGGATCCTGGGTGCAGTCATAGGAAAGAAGAAAGCTTCGCCGGTCGAGAAAAATGCCGCGCGTGACTGCCCGGCGCCCGATAATGGCCGATGCATTGCCTGCATGCCCAAGCTCTGGCCTGGGCTGGTTAAGACTAAAGGCACGCCTGAAAACATGCTGTAGTGCATCCAGGGGGGTGACTGCAGATGCGGATGCAAAGCGCCGGCAGCGCTCAAGTGCTGACAGGCTGCGCGCCCTGTCCATGAAGGCAAGCCTTGATTGCCATTCGGCATGCTCGGTATTGGGTAATGCTTCGGTGTCGAAATAGTTAATTTCATCAGTACATGTATCATGCTCAGCACCGATAAAACGGGTGTCTGGCGGAATCTCGATGCTGTACTGATGTAGCAGTTGCGCCCTGACTTCATGATCATTAGCCATGCCGGCAAATGCTCTTGCATTGGGTCCACCCGGTCGTCCGCTACAGGCACCGCAATGGTAAGCAGCCTGATGTGGATTGTTACTGGTGGTTGATCCATGCCCAAGGATAATGACCCACGGGGCAAAATTGCGGGTCAAGCCTATCGTCCGCAATACACCTGCCACTCTGGCCGCCTGCTCATCCACCGTAAATCCTGAATGCAAAAGACTGGCATTCTGGCTATCGGCAGCAGATGCATGAATATTCATGCGGGTAACAGGCTTGGGATAGAACGCATCAGCCAGTTTCGACTGTATATGCGCTCTTGCCGAGGGAAACAGGAGTTGTCCCAGACTTTCCAGAAGCGCGACTGGACTCAGTAGCACTGTGCCTGTAATGGCCCTTAACAGACCACGGTTCGGCAGCGCCAGCATCACGGCGTTGCCCATGCGTTCTGCGTCAAGCCCTGAAACATAACGTCTGGCTGCCGTATGGCCATTCCCGGTCCCGGTTGCCGTTTCCTCAATCTTATGTCCCGGCTTGACGACAACGGGGCAAAGGTCATCACTGTCGGTAGCACCCAGTGCAGTAAAGCGCATGGCCACGCCAAAGAAACCCGCCACACCAAATGTCTGGATACTGGCATCCATCTCTTCCAGATGGCGTCGCATGGATTCTTCCCGTTCATCCATGCAGAATACAGTCTGTAATGAAGGTCGCTCTGGTACTGGCGCAGGATAACTGCGGTGCGGATTCTCTAGCAGGGCGTGAAACAGCCGTTCCCGGTACTGAAGTTCATAGGCACACAACCATAGGTAGCTGCGTTTCTCCTGGGTTAGTCCTGTGGTCGCCTCCAGCAGTGCATAGACCTGTCCTGCATCCAGTTGTGCCATAGCCCGATGCCCAAAACCAAGATGCTGGGCTACCTGGAAAAGCCGCCATGCGCCATTCCATGGGTTATGCATACCCGAAACTGCATCTACTGCATCTCCGGATGGGCGTATCTGGTATATCTCATATGCCACCTGCTTCCACGCATGTTCCCTGCGGTTTTTATGATCGCTGGCCAGCTGCAACAGTTCAGCACAACGGTGAGCGAGGTGCTCCGGAAGTACTGTTGAAAAATGATGGAAGCGGACATAGAACTCATGATAGTGGCGGGTAAAATAGTGCCTGATTTTTTCCAGGCCGGCACCAATGCCCCAGATATGGCGGGTTAGATGTTCCATGTTCATGCGATCCAGTAAAAGCCTGATCGCAAGATAGTCAACAAGACTGGCAGGGGCCTCCCGGTTGGCTGGATAATCCTGATGGTGGTGGCGCCAGTTGAACATGCCTGCCCACCCGGGAAATTCCAGCGCCAGACTTTCGAGATAGGCTTCCCAGTCTTTCCTTGCAATTTCCCTGGCATGCAACTCGCGTAGCACCACAGTCATTGCATCGTCCTCAGCATCTGTATGACAGGCATAAGCTTGACTGAAGGCCGCAAAAAATCCATTTTTCCTGCCAGGCAGGCTCCAGGCTGCGTAACCCTCATCAAGGTAAGCTGCAGAAGCTGCAAACAGATCCTGCCTGGACTGCGCGGTGACATCAATGCCCGTGAGGCGTTGGATAAGCCTGCTCAGTGTCAGATTGTCCCCGATATTGCCCATCAGCGACTCCAGATGGCCAAGCGCTTCCTCCCTGAGCGGAACAGCGGCAACTTCACAGGCATTCTCATGCTTGCCCGTCATTTTAAGGCACTGTTGCCACAGCGCTTGCAGGGGATGCTGGCTATCCTGCAGTCCGGTAGTGCGGCAGGTATCGATGATCTGTTTGCGGGCTACGGCACTAACTGTGCCTGCAAACTGCCCCAGAGCATGCTGTTCGTGAATGCGCCAGTTCAGTTCAGTGGGTGTAAGGCTTTGTATGTTGACTGTCATACAGATGAAGTTGACATCGTTTCTGCTGATTTTGCGCCCATCAACCTCCAGAACACATGCATTCTCATGCTCTGGAAGATGCGTGGCAAGCACCCGTTTCAGGCCTGCTTCGTCTATCCTGCCCTGGCGAAACTGCTGGCAGAATACCTCGTCAGCCCAGTAAGGATACTGTCCGGTGGCATGCCAGGCGGCCGCAAGCGCTTCTTCAAACGGAAGATGCTGAAAACCATGTAGCGTATTGTGATGAACGAAATGCCTGAGCGGTGCCTGACCGGGTAGAATGTGATGCAGATGATCAATGACTGCCGCGAAGTGCTTTCTTTCTGTTTCACTGGCTACATACTTATCCCCGTCGCCATGGCGTGATGTCAGTGTCATGGTGAATGTTCTCAGGAAAGAGTAAATGTGGCGAGATAAGCTCCCAATGATGCCTGCAGGTAGTCATGCAACACATCAGGATATAGACCGCAGGCGAGGCTTAAACCCAGCACCAGCAATAAACCCGCAAGTTCAGTGCTACTGAGATCCGTCATGGCATCATGCGCAGCCAGAATATGGGGATCGCCATGCTGGAAAAAAATGCCTATGGTTCTGAATACGTAAACGGCAGCAATCAGGGTGGCAAGGCAGGGCAGCAGTATACCGTAAGTCAGGGATGGCCACGTACCCATCATGATCCTGATTTCGGCAATGAATCCCAGCGTGGAAGGCAATCCCAGGGACATCAGCAAGGCCAGTGAAATGAGTGTAGCTGCGCGCGGTGCTTCTTTGACCAGGCCAGCGTAACTGGCCAGTTCCCTGGAGTGT
>JBEBBU010000121.1:0-8700 GCA_041158225.1 Pseudomonadota bacterium
CAACGTTTCCAAAGGCACCCAGTGCACGGAACTCAAAGCCCTGATAATGCCACTGGACATGACCTTCATACAATTGTGTGAACACCTTGGGTGCGAGAAACTGCTGAGGATTGATCCAGTACTCCTGGCCCTGCCCCGCATTACCCACGAAGGTTGATGCACCAAGTTGCAGGCCACGCGCAAAATCCGGGAAATAGTCGATTCTTCCAGTGTAGGCCAGATCCTCCGCCAGTGACAGGCTACCGCCCTGCTTGCCTTCCCGAATACCCATGGAGCCAAAACCCTCAGCATTAAGGCCATTCATCAGGTACATGCGGTAATTCAGACCTGGAATGATCTCGCCGTGGAGACCTGCGCCCATTTCGCGCCAGGTGGTAGGAATGATATAGCGTTCCACATCGGGCCGGCGGTTACCAAAGAAGAACAGCGGTTCATGGATTTCGTTGATGAAGCCCATCGGCACCAGCATCAAACCTGCACGAACATTGGCATTCTTGTGTAGCAGGAAATCCAGATAGGAAAACTCAACCGATACCTCACCTTTTTCCTCACTACCTTCACCGGTTGTTCCATGCTCAAACTCGATTTCATTATTGAGTACGATCCAGTCATTGAATTTATAACCCGCATAGATCACTGCTCTGGCAAGATCCATACGATTTTTATCGTCCGCTGCCACCCGTTCTCCCTGATCATTCAGGGTTACCGCATCAGTATTCTGGAAATTGGTGTAGAACGCTTCACCATAACCTCCCAGCGAAAGTCCGCTCTTGTTCATGTAAACCTGCGAGGCCGCTGGCGCCATACCGTAGACGCTTTCGTATTCCCGTTTTTCGGGAATCAGCAACGTCGTTTTCAGTTTTTCCACTTCGCGGGCCAGAACATCAGTCTTGCGCTCGACATCACTTTTGCCTTTGGCCTGAGCGGAAATCGCCGTTGCTGAATCGGTAGGCTGTGCGGGTGCATGACTGTCTGCGGCTGCCTGCTGTGCTACGACGGGAGCCGCCTTTTCACTTTCCTTAAGCTTTCTGACCTCCGCCTTCATCGCCTGCTGACCAGCTTCCGAAGCCTCCAGTTTCGCTTTCATCGCAGCAATATCCTTCTGCTGCTGCTGGATCACTTTCCATAAATCTTCCATGGTAGGCGCTTCAGCATAAACCTGCCCTATTGCACCCAACATCAGCACAAGGGGAAAAAAACTGATATGGCGGCGATCTATCATGATGTTTACCTGCATCCTGAACTTCTGTATGAGAAAGATAATAATACAAATGAGAATGATTACCAAGTGCGACTTTCTTCTACCCGCTAAGTCCAGGCAGGTTTGGGTTACAATCCCCGCACAGGATTACTATCAGGAGCACTGTCTTGCAGACAGCCAGAAAGATTCTTCTGGGCATCACCGGAGGCATTGCAGCCTATAAATGCGCAGAACTGGTCCGGTTGCTCAGGCAGTCCGGTCATGAGGTACAGGTGGTCATGACGGCTGCTGCCCAGACCTTCGTGCAGCCGCTCACTTTTCAGGCATTATCCGGACGGGCTGTTTATAGCGACTGGCCTGACACCGACCCTGCCAGCGGCATTGGCCACATTGAACTTGCACGCTGGCCTGACCGGATACTGATCGCCCCCGCCAGTGCCGACTTCATCGCCCGCCTTCGCTCAGGTATGGCCGATGATCTGCTTTCGACTCTATGTCTGGCCAGTGAAGCTCCAATCATGCTGGCCCCCGCCATGAATCGGGCCATGTGGCTGAATGCCGCAACCCGGGAAAATATCAGTGTACTTGCAGCAAGAGGCATGCAGATCCTAGGACCCGATAGCGGCGAGCAGGCCTGTGGCGAAAATGGGCCGGGACGCATGCTGTCTCCTGAAGGCCTGATGGAGTGCCTGATGACTACCGACGCCCCCTGCCTGCAAGGCATCAGGGTACTGATCACAGCTGGCCCTACCCGCGAACCACTGGATCCCGTACGCTTCATCAGCAATCACAGTTCCGGCAGGATGGGTTATGCGCTAGCCCAGGCTGCCATCAGGGCAGGCGCTGAAGTGAGCCTGATTACGGGTCCGGTTGACATTTGTCCCCCATCAGGAGTGCACAGACTCTATGCTATCGAAACAGCCAGCGAGATGCATGCCGCCGTCATGGCGCAGATAGACGCCAGCGATATTTTCATTGCCTCTGCTGCGGTTGCCGACTATACGTTTGAACAGCCAAGTCCTCAGAAAATCAAGAAAACCGGAGAAACACTGACCCTGACACTCAGCCGCACCCGCGACATTCTTGCAGACGTTGGCCACCTTCCCGGAAATCAGCCATTGATCGTGGGCTTTGCAGCAGAAACCGAATCTGTAGGGAAAAATGCCCGTATGAAACTGCAGACCAAAAAAGCCCACATGATTCTTGCCAATCATGTGGGCGGCACCACGGGCGGTTTTGGCAGCCAGGACAACGAAATCACTGCCTACTGGGCCTCAGGCGAAAAACACTTTCCGATGATGCCCAAAACCGCACTGGCGCAACAGCTCATCCAGCTGATTGCCAGTCATTATCATGAACGGCAGGCCTGACTGTTCACCGCCCTGTAAGGCGACTGCCCCTAATGTTCTGAGGAGATCCCATGTTCAAACGCTGCATTGAAGCCAGAATCGTCAACCCTCTACTCGGCACCAGCATCCCGGCACCAAGCTATGCCACCGACGGCTCTGCCGCCATGGATCTGCGTGCCTGTATTGAAAGTAGCGTCACGCTCCAGCCTGGCCAGCGCCTGCTGGTGGCAACAGGTATCGCACTCAACATGATGGATCCCGGCCTTGTGGCCATCGTGGCATCACGCTCCGGCTTGTCGCTAAAGCATGGAGTTCGCGTTGCCCAGGGTATCGGCGTCATTGATGCTGATTATCACGGCGAGATCTGCGTCATTCTGGCCAATGACAGTGACCAGCCGTTTGCTATTGAACCAGGTGACCGTATTGCCCAGCTGATGTTCCAGCCAGTCGTACAGGTGACCCTACAGTTCAGGGACGAGTTCTCGACTGAAACCGGACGTGGAACCGGCGGCTTTGGCAGCACAGGCACGGCCTGATTCGTCGAAGCTTTTTCCGGGTTAAACTCTATACAGATCTGACCATGGTGGCAGATACTGTTTTTCGTCATTTTCAAGTGGATCGCGCATACCTATGAAACTACAGGAAACGCTTGGCGTCAGTTCTGCCGCCGAAATTGCTCATGTTCTGACTGAAGCCCTTCCCTATATCCAGCGTTTCAAGGGAAAAACACTGGTAGTGAAATATGGTGGTAACGCCATGACCGACGCGACACTCAAGTCCAGTTTTGCCCGTGACATCGTGTTACTGAAACTGGTAGGCATCAATCCGGTAGTAGTGCATGGTGGCGGCCCGCAGATTGGCCAGTTGCTACAGAAACTGGGCAAGACCAGCGAGTTTGTTCAGGGCTTGCGTGTCACGGATGCGGAAACCATGGATGTGGTTGAAATGGTTCTGGGTGGACAGGTCAACAAGGACATCGTCAACTTGATCAATCAGGCTGGTGGTCTGGCCGTGGGGCTGACCGGCAAGGATGGCGATCTGATCCGTGCACGCAAGACCGTACTGACCCAGCGTTCAGGTGATGAACAGGTGGAGGAGATCGTTGATCTTGGCTATGTCGGTGATGTGGCCAGCATTGACCCCGCCATCATTCATTCTCTGACTCATGGCAATTTCATTCCGGTCATCGCTCCTATCGGCGTCGGTGATGACGGAAGATCCTACAACATCAATGCTGACATCGTTGCTGGAAAAATGGCCGTTGCCCTGGAAGCTGAAAAACTGATACTGCTGACCAATACTCAGGGAGTACTGAACCAGCACGGCGAACTGATCACCGGCATTGCTCTCGGAGAAATCGATGCACTGATTGCAGACGCGACCATCAGCGGCGGCATGATTCCCAAAATACGCTGCACCGAGGATGCCCTGAAAGGTGGTGTCAACAGCGCCCATATCATTGACGGGCGCGTTGACCATGCAGTGCTGCTGGAACTGCTGACCGACCACGGCATTGGCACACAGATCCTGCGCCGCCACCATTGATCAGTGATGATGGTGATGATCACCGATCAGACCCAGGATACGCTGCACTCCCGGGTCTGATTCCATATCACCCAGATCGGTATAGTCGATATGGCGGTAATCCAGCAGCTGTTTCTGGCTCACTGGCTTGATCACTGAGGTTGCCAGAGGATTGCAGCCCACCAGCTGAAGCTGGGTGATATCCCCATCTTCAGCTGGTGTAGCCAGCTGGAATGGAAGTTTGAGACCTGTTATCCAGACCAGCCTGATCCCTTCTCTGGACTGATAGTTTTCCATGGGTACGCCTTCCAGGGTACGGACATCACCTTTCACCAGATCCTTGCCGAATCGATGGCTATCGATAATGGACCAGGCCTGGGACCAGTCAACCGTTTTGCCGGTAGCGGCAAGATCACCCGGATTATATTCCAGCACCACTTTTTCGCTCTCAAGTACACGCTGCAGTTCTGCCCTTCCCTGACGATCCCGCGACCAGATTTCACGCTGGGCACTTGCAGGATCATAGCTCTGTGCCCCGCCATCATGCCGCATGAAATACCAGTCCTGAACAGGCAGGACTGTTTGGCTGCCATCGCGCCCGAAGTGATATTTATGATAATGGCATACCACGGCATCCTGATCCGTCAGTTTAGACAGATTTGCGGGCACGTCAGGTTCCGCTTTTTCCGGTACACCGCTACAGCCGCCCAGCCATGTGGCAGCGCTCAGGAACAGCATCACTTTCGATGTCTTCATGGATCTTCCTTGTTCGTGATGGAAATTGTATGCATCGCTGCCGAATGACAAAGGCGCCACGCGGGCGCCTTTGTTCTACGGAAGGAGCAGGCTGGCCTTAAACCAGCCTCCCCGACCTGGTTTCAGCGGAAACCGAAAGCAGTGTACATCACATGGAAAATGTAATTCTGCTCCTGGGTACCACGAACCAGATGCGCCCATGGGCCCATAGCGTAGATGGCCACATCTTCACCTGCATGGGTTTCAGCACCGACACCGGTATTGACCAGTGCCTGCTGATGGAAGTCCTTGTCAGTCGTATCTACGTTGGCGAGATCGTTGGCAGCGCTACGACCGGTATTGGCAGGCCCCGTGTAGGCATCCGCAGGCTGACCCACGGCAAAGCCACCGCCATTGGCGTAACCGAGCGTGGTGTAAACCCAGCTGTCAGCAGCCACAGTTGGCGTGGTCTTGCCGGGTTCAATCACCTTGCCCAGAATGTTGTTACCACGCTGGGGGTATCCAGCAATGGTGAAGGTATGGCTGTGATCCGCTGAGACGATGATCAGGGTATCGTCCAGCATTTTATTGGCTTTCAGCACATCCATGGTACGCTGCACCGCATCTGACATGGCGATAGTATCGGTCAGTGCACGATAGGCATTGCCAGCATGATGACCATGATCGATACGTCCACCCTCAACCTGCAGATAGAAGCCTTTGGGATTCTTCTTCAGGATATGGATGGCTTTTTCCGTCATGTCCGCCAGATTGGGCTCGCCCTTGTCAGCAGTATTGTTCCTGTCAGCCTCATACTGCATGTGGGAATTCTCAAACAGTCCAAACAGCTTGCTGGTGCTGGCAGGATCAATGGCATCAAACTGCCCCTTGTTCCAGACATAGTTGCCCGCCGTCTTGGTTGTCCACTCAGCAATCAGGTCACGGCCATCCTTGCGTTTGCCAGCCTTGCCATATTCGGGATCCAGCTGGTCGGTCTTCATGAAATAACTGCGACCACCACCCAGAATCACATCAATGCCATCGCCATGTTTGAAATCGACCAGCTGGCTGGCAATATCCTTGATGACACAGCCGGCCGCAGGCTGGTTGGAATCAGCTTCCCAGTCACGGTTGGTGGTATGGGCATAGTTGGCCGCTGGTGTTGCATGGGTAATACGCGCGGTACTGACCACACCAGTTGACTTCTTTGCATCTTCAGCCAGTTCCAGGATGGTGGTCAGTTCATAAGGCTTGGGATCCTTGTTACAGTCCGTAGCCGTGCTGCCACGTACGAACTCTTCAGCCACTGACAGCTCACCATCATTGGTCTTGATACCCGTGACCATGGCGGTCATGGTGGGAGCTGAGTCCGAAGTCTGCTGGTTGACACTATAAGTCTTGGAGTGTGCCAGATTGGGGAACTTTTCAAAGCTCAGATAGTTTTCTTCACCACTGCTGCCAGCCCTGGTGATGGCAGGATTGATGATACCAGGCTGCTGGCCGGCAAGAATACGTGCTGCCGTTACCGTAGATACGCCCATACCGTCACCGATGAACAGGATGACATTTTTGGCACGACGTGCATTGACCGGCTGGGCCTTGGCATTAAGGATGGCGGTTCTGCCGGCCTTGTACCAGGTAGAACGATCAGACTGGGGGGCCGGAAAAGCATCCGGTGTCGCAGAGATTGCAGTACTGCTGAACAGTACAGACAGTACGGCCGCTGACAGTGCAACGCCCGCATTCATTTTTCTAGCCATTATGAGCTCCAGAGTGATTGCATTGGTTCAAACAATCTATCGTGCCGACATGACCGGAGCGCTACAGGACTATGACAACGGGATGACACCGAAGCAATCAGAGCAGACCATGCTCAGCAAAGGAATACGGCCAGCCAGATGCCACAATGAAATGATCCAGTACCCTGATCTCCACCAGTCCAAGCGCCTGGCGCAGATGCACGGTTAACTGCCTGTCTGCATCACTGGGTTCAGCCAGGCCACTGGGATGGTTGTGGGCAAAAATGACAGCCGCCGCGTTGAAGGCCAGCGCCATTTTCACCACCTCGCGTGGATAAACGGTCGCACCATCAATACCCCCCACGGCAAGGGTCTGGCAACGCAGGATACGGTGCTGGTTATCCAGAAACAGCACCAGAAAGACTTCGTGTTCCAGACCTTTGAGCTGGTTGGCGAGATACTGCCTTACCAGATCTGGATGGGTAAAGGCATCCCCCGCCTCAAGCTGCTCGGCAACCTGCCTTTGCGCCAGTTCCAGTGCTGCGCAGATCTGCGCCCACTTGGCCGGCCCCATACCCCTGATTTCCAGTACCTTGCCAGTATCTGCCTTGAGCAGCGCAGAAAGCGAGCCAAACTCGCTAAGCAGGCGCCTGGCAAGGTCTACGGCGGTCATACCCTGTACCCCCACCCCGAGGAACAGGGCGAGCAGCTCTGCATCAGAGAGCGCTGCGGCGCCCTGCTGCAGCAGACGCTCACGTGGACGTTCCTGAACCTGCCAGTGCTTGATAGCCATCTCGGAATCCTCATCCTGCCTACCAATGAGGTTAGTGAGTTTTTTCTACATGGCTGGTTTTTCAGGATCAACTGCCGTTTTTTTCGGCTCAGGTCTCAAAATGTGCGCTGGCCTGCAGATCGGCATGATAGGAAGAACGCACCAGCGGTGCGCTGGCTACACTGCTGAATCCCAGTGCGACAGCATCTTCACGCAACCGTTCAAACTCATCAGGTGTGATATAACGCCTCACAGGCAGATGATCCGCAGAAGGTCTCAGGTACTGCCCCAGCGTCAACATGCTCACCCCATGCTCACGCAGATCCTGCATCACGGCGCGAATGTCATCCATGGATTCGCCCAGCCCGAGCATCAGTCCGGATTTGGTAGGCACCGCCGGGAAACGCTGCGCAAACATCCGTAGCAGCGCCAGTGACTGCTGGTAGTCGGCTCCCGGCCGCACTGCGCGATACAGCGCAGGCACGGTTTCGAGATTATGGTTAAAGACATCTGGCAGACAGGTGGCCAGCTTTTCAAGCGCAACATCCTGCCGCCCCCTGAAATCAGGCACCAGAATCTCTATCCTGACCTCAGGACAGGTATTTCTGACTTCTGCAATGCAGGCAGCAAACTGGCTGGCACCACCATCGCGCAGATCATCCCGGTCAACCGAAGTGATGACAATATAGCGCAGCCCGAGCTGCAGCACTGCCTGTGCCAGATGCCTGCCCTCCTGGGGATCAGGTGCCAGCGGTTTACCATGCGCGACATCGCAGAAAGGGCAACGCCGCGTACAGATATCCCCGAGTATCATGAAGGTTGCCGTACCACGGCTGAAACATTCACCAAGATTGGGGCAGGCGGCTTCTTCACAGACCGTATGCAGCCCTGATTCCCGCATCAGCCGCTTGACACGCTGAATCTCGGCAGCCTGGCCTGCGGGCACCCTGATCCATGCAGGCTTGGGCAGCGTTTCTGCAGACAGCTCTACCCTGACCGGAATACGTTTCAGCTTCTCAGCGCCGCGCTGGTGACTGTCTGGCTGCTGCCTTGAGGGAGCCCGCCAAGTCTGGAGACTATCTGCCGTCATGTTGTTTCCTCACTGCCACAGTTTTCAAGACGCCTGACTATCGACAGGCACAGCGCCGGCGCAATCTGTCCAGCCCGGACTGCAACGCCGAGATCAGCAAGCCGGGTTACTGCCAGTCCCTGATAACCACAGGGGTTGATGCGGCTGAAGGGTTGCAGGTCAACATCAACATTGAGAGCGATACCGTGATAGCAGAATCCCCGGCGTATACGCAACCCGATCGAGGCAATCTTGGCACCATTCACATAGACACCGGGTGCGCCACGCACTCGGGTACCAGCAATATTCCA
>JBEBBU010000122.1:0-2624 GCA_041158225.1 Pseudomonadota bacterium
CTTACACGCTCCCTAAGGGTGGCTTCTATCTGGAAACTGCACCTTATTCCATGGTAGGCACCAGTTCCAATGCCTCATGGCAGTTCAATGCAGAATATCTGCTACGCTATGGACTGATGAATAACTGGGAAATCAGGCTTTACTCTCAGGGACTCTCCCTGCAGGGCAAACCTGACAGCGCGTTAGGATTTTCTCCACTGACTTTTGATACCAAGATTCATTTCTGGGATGAGCAGACTGACTGGTATTTACCAGCAGCTGGACTGGAAATGCTGCTTCAGACCAACCTGCTGGGATCTCCAGAGTTCAGTTCAGGACTGGAACCTTCATTCAGTTTCAACTTTGACCAGAATATCTTCTGGGATCTTGCACTGGAATACAATGTAGGCGCCGCCCGCTTCCAGAATCCGGACGACATATCTGAAGAGGTATGGGATGTCACACTACAGTGGGCTGTGCAGCACGATATCACCGAAGATGTCGCCCTGTTCATCAATGGCTACCATAATGGTGCCAGTCTTCCGCGCTTCACGCGTTTTGCGGAAAAAACCACCTGCAGCAGCAGCGACCCATTGACAGGCATATGCCAGACAACCGGGCTTGCGGGCAACAGCTATACCCAGCACGTCATTGGCTGGGGCGGTATCTGGACCCCAAACGATAACCTTTCTGTTTTTGCCAACCTTGCGGCAGGTCTAACCAGCAATAGCCCCCAATATGTCACCTACGCCGGTTTCGCCTGGACTCCCTGACACATCAGCAGTGAGCAAGTCCAGGCGTACTGTATTATTTTCCCTTAGCGCCTGGGGCGGGAAACACGGTCTGCAAGACGTCCAATCGCTATCAGCAGGCGGTCAAAAGCTATCCTGACAAGCGCTTCTGCGTCCCGCAGCAGCGGCTTCACCTGCTCCCAGCGCAGTTTCTTTTCACTGACCATACGCAGCAGCCAGGGGGTACCGATCAGACCGGCCAGAAGACCCAGCAGGGTCGTACCACTGAACCAGGTGGACTGACTGCCTGCTGCCGGTGTAGACACCTGAACCGGCTTCATTGTCATGCCACCCGCAGTACTGCCGGCTGCCGCTGAGGACTGGGATGATGGCGGTGGTGGCGCGGCACCCATCGCTCCGGCAGCGCCCAGCTCACCCGGTTTTTCTGTAAGCATGGCGATTTCAGGGGGGATCACGGCAGGCTGCACCTTGCCATCCGCATCTGGGGTGTAATTATCCGGGATGGCCAGATCAGAGATGCCAGGAATGCTCGGAAAGGTTCCATTACCCTTACCCACAATCAACTGGCCTTTCATGCCATGTTCCATATGCTGAGCCATGTCACAGTGCACAAGATAGGTCTTGTCTTCATTGGGGAAGATCAGGGTTCCGCTGACCTGACCAGGTCCGCTGACTTCAAGATGGAACATACCCTTGTCATACATGAATTTGGGAAGTCCATGCATCATCCACTGGTGCCTGACATGATCCTCATTAATGAAGTGCACGGTCAGACGGGTACAGGGCTTTATTTTCCACTCATGCTCGCTCATGCCAAAAATCGTACCCGGATATGGCTTCGAGTATTTTCTTCCGGCACGCACCGTAATTTCACGGTCTTCCGATATTTTGGAACAGCCAGCAGGCAGGCGATCGTCGTTCTGCCCCATGACCATGGCGCCATCCATATCCATCAGATGGCCATCACCATGATTCATCATGTTGACATGATTGACGATGGTTTCATCTTCCTTCGCGGCCAACACCAGCGAAGAAACACCCAGTAGACAGGCTATGGCCCAGTATTGACTACGCTGAATGCTCATATTACTTGTCCGTCCTGTTTGCAAAACGTCCCCACTGTGCGTTCAGGTACTGGCGTAAGCCGGCCCTGTGCTGATAGGTAAAATAGGCAGCGACGCCCAACAGCAATCCAAGGAACAGGTTGCCGCTGGTATCCGTTGCTTCTGCCTGTGGCATCATCGTGCTGGCGCCAGTTTTCACTGGCATTGCCTGCACGGCAACGCTGCCAGCGGATTTCTCTGCAAATGTCGCTGGCATGCCCAGACTGCCCCAGTCATCAGCCCAGTTCTGCCAGGCAGGCGTCTTGCGCTGCCAGTATTCCTTGGTGAAGTAAGGTGTCAGATCCATACCGTGGGTCTTGGGTGTGCCGTTTTCTTCAAGAAAACTGCGGTAGGCAATAAGACTCAGGCTTCCGCCCTCCCCTACCCCATCGGTCGTAAAAGCATGCTCCACATGATCGTGAAACATCCATAACCCCTGACCATAGCTATGCAGTCCATCATCACGTGTATTGATTTCGAGATCCAGGCGCTGCGCTGGTGCCAGTGCGTAGACATCGCGGGTTACACGCGCCTCAGGGTTATGCGCCACACCGTCATAGTGAGTCTCTGTTCCCTTGTGGCCGTGGGTATGCAGGCTGATGGTTGATGTATGACCGTTCAGCACACGCAGCTTCACCTTTTCATCAGGATCGACCACGATCATGGACTCCCTCAGCGTGTAGGGAAAGGAACGTCCATTCAGCACATAATAATCGTCAGTAGCATCGGTGATGTCGTAATCCTGGTTGATGGCCCTGGCAATCAACCTCGGATCATTCGCCCCCTGAAT
>JBEBBU010000123.1:0-3409 GCA_041158225.1 Pseudomonadota bacterium
GGCCATGCGGCCATTGCCGTCGAAAAAAGGATGTATGGTGACAAAGCCCAAATGCAATGTCGCGTAGACACTGACCGCCTCGGTTTGCTCCAGCTGCGCGGATAGGCTGGCATTCAGTTGCGCCAGCCATTGCGACATCAGGTGATCGGCATTTTGCGGTAGGGGATATTCGCGCCAAGCCTGTTTGTTGTTGGCATCGACATAGGTGGTAAAGTTGGTTTGCGTCTTCCATTGCCCGACGGGCTGATCAATATCCAGAATACGCTCGGTCAGCACCGTTTCATGTAGTCTAAACAAGTGTTGTTTGCTGATGGCTTCGGGCGGCTGATTCAACAGCGTATAGATCAATTCGATGGCCTTGGCGTGGCCATACACTTCGTTATGATCTTTGAGCGGCTTGCCTTGGATGGTCAAACCTTCATCGAGAATAAAACTGGTTTCGCCCAAGGTCAGGCTGTTGCCTTCTATTGACGTCGAGCAATGGGTCCACAAATTGCGAATTTGCGCCAACAGGATGGCTTTGATGTCTTGGTCGAGATGATCGTAAAACAGTCTACGCGTCATAGCCTAACTCCTTCAAATACCCCGCCATTTGAGCTTATATCACATTATTTTTTGCTTCAATGATTTTGCTCCCAGGCTTTTTGCGCTTTTGCCGACAGAGATTCAACGGTTTCATTTTCCCAAAGCTTGCTTTGCCACTTTGTATAATCAAATTGATCGCGCTTTATCAACATGATGAAACGCTCAGCATCGACCATGCTTAGACTGGAAAACAGGGATTGGAATCCGCTGTCAATAATCTCACCATCAGTTTTCATGGTCTAATTCCTCCGCCGGAAAGACTACTCTCCGACGGCATCCACGCGCTGGAATCCACGCGGCAACAGTTGCCCACGCCCGCCACGTTCTGCGGCCAAACCCGCAAGATCCTGCGGGGTCAGCGTCATGGTGCGCTTGCCGGATACCAGTCGCAGGGGCTCGCCTTTGGCGAGTGGCACCACAAAGCGTAGCGCATCCGCGCCGCTGGCAATATCAGCGGCAGGGATGCGTATCAGCCTGACACCTTTACCCTTGGCCATGAATGGCAGTTCCGCAGACGCACAGATCAGCAGCCTTCCCTGCTGGGTCAGGAAAGCCAGCATTTCAGGCTCAGGACTACCAAGCTGAACAGCGGGTAGCACTGCTGAACCATCCGCAAGCGTCAGCAGCTGTTTTCCCGAACGGCTGCGGGCTGCAAGATCCGCCAGCCTGACACGGAATCCGTAGCCTGCTGATGTCGCCAACACACAGGTGGCCTCGTCATCACCCGCCAGCAGCGATACAAAAGAAGCGCCTGAAGGCGGATTCAGCCTGCTGCTCAATGGATCCCCCAGACTACGGGCTGAAGGCAGGTCGTGAACCGGAAAACTGTAACTGCGCCCCGTGGAGTCGAGCACATAGGCTGGCTGGGTGGTTTTACCCTGCGCTGCACACAGGAAACTGTCGCCAGCACGGTAGGTCAGTCCACGCGCATCCAGTTCATGTCCCTTGCCTGCCCTGACCCAGCCCTTTTCAGACAGCACGATAGTCACAGGCTCGCTTCCCAGCAGAACGGCTGCCTCAAGTGCCTGCGATGCCTGTCTGGCCACTATAGGCGAGCGTCTTGCATCACCGAAACTGGCCGCATCGTCCAGAAGTTCCGTGCGGACAAGCCCCAGCAGGGCTTCCCGTGACCCCAGCAGCCCCTCAAGCCTGAGACGTTCAGCCTCAAGATCGGCCTGCTCGCTACGGATACGCATTTCCTCAAGCCTTGCCAGATGACGCAGCCTGATTTCCAGAATGGCCTCGGCCTGCCTTTCTGAAAGCCCGAAGCGCTGCATCAGCACAGGTGCCGGATCATCGGACTCCCTGATGATGGCAATCACCTCGTCAATATTGAGGAAAGCGACCAGCAGACCCTCAAGGATATGCAGCCTGGACAGCACTTTTGCCAGGCGGTGCTGCAGACGCCGGCGCACCACGTTTTCGCGCTGCAGCAGCCATTCATGCAGGATATCCCGAAGATTCATGACACGCGGCTTGCCGTGCATGCCAATGACATTCAGGTTAACCCGGTAAGTCCGCTCCAGATCCGTGGTAGCAAACAGGTGCGACATCAGACCTTCAATGTCCGTCTTCCTGCCTTTGGGCATGATTAGCAGACGGGTGGGATTCTCGTGATCCGATTCATCTCGCAGATCCTCCACCAGCGGCAGTTTTTTGGCCTGCATCTGGGATGCTATCTGCTCCATGATTCTGGCGCCTGAAACCTGATAAGGCAGCGCCGTGATCACCACGTTACCCTCTTCCATTTCATAACGCGCCCTGACCCGCACAGACCCGTTGCCAGATTCGTAAATACGCTGCAGATCCTGTGCAGAAGAAATAATTTCCGCTTCAGTGGGATAATCGGGGCCAGGCAGATGCTGCATCAGGGTCGCCACATCAGCATCAGGCTGATCCAGCAGGGCCACGCAGGCAGCCACCACCTCTTTCAGGTTATGGGGCGGAATATCGGTGGCCATACCTACAGCAATGCCGGTAGAGCCGTTCAGCAGCAGATTGGGCAATCGGGCGGGTAACAGTATGGGCTCTTCCAGCGTGCCATCAAAATTGGGTTGCCAGTCCACGGTTCCCTGCTCCAGTTCAGCCAGCAAGCACTGGGCATAAGGCGTCAGTTTGGCTTCGGTATAGCGCATGGCAGCAAACGACTTGGGATCATCCGGTGACCCCCAGTTACCCTGGCCTTCAATCAGAGGATAGCGGTAGCTGAAAGGCTGAGCCATCAGCACCATGGCTTCATAGCAGGCCGAATCACCATGAGGATGATATTTACCCAGTACATCACCCACCGTTCTGGCTGATTTCTTGGGCTTGGACTGGGCAGACAGTCCGAGCTCAGACATGGCATAGATGATGCGTCGCTGTACCGGCTTGAGGCCGTCCGCGAGATGCGGCAGTGCGCGATCCAGAATGACATACATGGAATAGTCAAGGTAAGCGCGTTCGCTGAACTCGGCCAGCGTCTGCCGTTCATGTTGAACCAGATCATTCATCCCGTGGGTTTCCTTAACTCGCGTTACAGCTGGGCCAGATCGCCACGGCTTTCCAGCCAGTGCTTGCGATCCGCCGCTCTCTTTTTGGCCAGCAGCATGTCCATACAGGCCATGGTAGCGTCAGGCTCATCTATCGTAAGTTGCACCAGTCGACGCGTGTCGGGATTCATGGTGGTCTCACGCAACTGGGCCGGATTCATTTCACCAAGCCCCTTGAAGCGCAGCACATTGACCTTGCCACGGATACGCTCAGCTTCTATGCGATCCAGTATGCCCTTCTTTTCCGGTTCATCCAGTGCGTAAAACACCTGCTTGCCCACATCAATACGGTA
>JBEBBU010000124.1:0-3860 GCA_041158225.1 Pseudomonadota bacterium
GGATACAGCGCTGGCGGCGTTCCGCCTGGCCGTCACATGGCAGGAGCTGGGGGAGGAAAACAGGGCGCTATCCTTACTGGAGGATGCATGGTCTGCTGCCATGCGGCATGCAGGTGATCAGCATCCTGCCAGAGCACGGATACTGTACCGTCAGGCTATCGGACACTATTACCTTGATAATGACTGTCGTCCCAGTGGCCACATGCTGGAGCAGGTGATCGGTCTCTATCAGCAGTCTGCTCTGACACATTCCCCTGCAATGCTGCTTGCCCGCAACCAGTTGGCGCTGGTGGTCGCAGATTGTGATGCAGATCAGGAACGGGCACTGGCCTTGCAGAAACAGCTGCTCAGCGATGCCCGCGCATGGCTGGGGGAGCATCATTACTATACTGGCCTGATGATGGTGAATCTGGCGACAACGCTGGTGCATCGCGATGAGGAAGCCCAGGCGTTGACCTATTACCGTCAGGCTCTCGGCATTTTTGAGCAGGTGCTCTGGCCTGAACATCACGACATCAGTCTGCCACTGACAGGTATGGCCGGCATACTGTTGCATCAGGAACATCATCTGGAGGGTGAGGCTGCTGCAAGGCGTTCCATCGGGATCATCAGGGCAAGCCGGGGAGAGGATGCAGTGGAACTGATCCGTGATCTGGTGACCATGGGCGATGTGATGAAAGCGCGTGGATTTTATGACCAGGCGCTCGACTATTTTCAGCAGGCCGTGGCTATCCAGCAGCAGCATGGGCTGGATGATCATCCGGAGGCAGTCAGGCAGCTTCTGGGCATGGCGGATATTCATATCCGCCTGCAGCGCTATGCCGAGGCGGTTCCGCTGCTGGAAAAGGTCATGATGATCAGCAGGGATATACCCGTTCTGCCCGACCCTTATGCCATCTATGCCGGCAGTGATCTTGCCGACAGCTATGCACACCTTGGGCGGGTGGAGGCAGCGCTGGAACTGCAGCAGGTCAATCTGCAGCGTGCTGAATCTCACTGGGGAGCCTGGCATAACAGGACTTCCGTTGCTGTGGAGCAACTGGCTTCGCTCCATGCTGCTGTGGGGCATCATGCCAAGGCCCTCGCACTTTATCAGCGTGCCTTGCTGATCCATGTCCTGAATGATGGTCTGGATCACGAAAACACGCTGATCACACTGGAGCATTATGCCGAGGCCTGGCTGCATGTGCGGCATGGACGACAGGTGGCCATCACACTTATGAAAATGGGGCTGGCGCAACGCGCAGCGCTGGTCAGGCGCAGCCGCCTGGCTGATCAGGCGGTAGCCTTGCAACTGCAAGCCTATGCTGCGGAACGCTGTCGGTATCTGGCCAGTCAGTTATGGGATATGGGGCGAATCGAGGAAGCCCGGGAAGTGCTGGATGATTGCAAAGCTGAAGTATCGCCAGGCGTGCGTTACACCCATGCTGAAAAACTGCTGGTTCGGCAACTGGATGGTTATTTCATCCGCCTGCATCACCAGAAACTGAAGCAGGATGCGCTCAGGGATGCTGGCGATGCCACGTTGCCAGCCGGAGAGGAAGCCTTGCTGCAATTACTGCTACAGCAGTCAGGGCGGGCCATGCGTGATGCAGGAGCTGCCCTGCAGCAGCTGCCTGCGCTTTACCGGAGCGCTGCTGGCCAGAATGAATCGGGGATACATCGGTCCATGGATCGCAGGCGTGAGCGTAGCCTGATCGAGATGCTGGGCAAGGCAGGTTCTGGAGTGGCCTTGCTGCAATACCAGTGGATGGATGACGGGCTACTGCTGGTCATGGCAACTGCTGGACAGGTGCAGACGTTCAGGCTGGCGATCAGTGAGGACAGGCTGGAAGCCATGGTGAGCGCTTATCTCCAGCAGCTGAAGCAGCGGGGGAGGGCAACGGACAGTCTGGCACGAGAGCTGTATACCCATCTGTTTCTTCCAGTCAGGGCAGCACTGGAGCGGCAACAGATTCATCATCTTCTGCTGTCACTGGACGGGATTCTGCGCTATCTGCCCATGGCGGCGCTGCATGATGGCCAGCACTATCTGCTGGAACATTACAGCATGTCATCATTTCATCCTGACAGCATCCGGATGCTGGACAGGGGGGCCGCGCTGCGGGGCACATGGCAGGTGGCGGCTCTGGGGGTCAGTGAAGGTAGTGGCAGCATGCCGGCATTGCCGCATGTCGTGCAGGAGATACGATCCATAATGCAGCCATGGCCAGCGGGGGCGGGCATGGCGGGGCATTTGTGGCTGAATGATGACTTTAGCCAGGAGGCGCTGCGTGTGGCACTGCTGCCGCCTTACCGGGTACTGCATATTGCCAGCCATTTTCTGCTCAGCCCTGGCACGGAGGCGTATTCCATGCTGCTGATGGGTAAGCGGCGCTTCCTGTCACTCGCGGATTTTCGGCAAATGGATTTTTCTGGTCTGGATATGGTGGTATTGTCCGCCTGTGAAACTGGGCTGCCGCTCGGAGGCAAGGACTCGGGTGAGACTATGGAGGGACTGGCCGGACTGGTGCAGCAGCAGGGCGCGCGCAGTGTCGTGGCCAGTCTGTGGCCGGTGGCGGATGCCAGCAGTGCCCTGCTGATGCGTGACTTCTATCATCATCTGCGTGATGCCGGTATCAGCAAGGCAGAGGCTCTGCGCCAGGCGCAGCTGGCATTGCTGCATGACCATCCGGATGCCCGTCATCCCTATTATTGGGCACCATTCCTGATGGTGGGAGACTGGCGCTGATGCTGTTGACATAAGAAAGTCGGGTAGTGTTACCAGCAGGCGTCATGCTGCGACTCTGGCCGGCAAACATGAAGGAAGGTCATGAAAGATCCGACATCGGTACTGGTGATTGCGCGCTCCCGGTTTGCATCGCTGCCTCTGGAAGGTGTCTGGCCGCTGGCAAAGGGTCAGGAAGCTATCGTTCATGACTGGATGCTGCGCGACGATGCTGAGGTGGATGAAAGCCAGTTGCAGCTCATCCCCTATGCCCTGATACGGCGTCCAGGGCAGTCGCTGCTATGGACGTATCAGCGTACTGGAGGTGATGGCCGGGTACTGGGGCGTCACAGTTGCGGAGTCGGCGGCCATCTGGAGCCTGTTGATGATCATATGGGCACAGGCCATTACCTTGATATTGCAGCAGCAGGGCTCATGCGGGAGATGCGGGAAGAAATAGGCTGGTCGCCTGAAGAAGCGCCAGCGCCTATGGCCTGGCTGTATGAAGGGCGTTCTTTCATTGGCCGGACGCATATCGGCCTCATTTATATCATGGACTGGCCTACAGGTAGCGCTGACCCTGAATCCCTGCCGGGTGAGCCCATGCGCTCGGCGGGCTTCATGCCGGCCGATGCGATTGCCGGCAGTGAGGATTTCGAACTGTGGAGCCGCCTCGCGGCAGCAGCATTTTCAGCGAAGGACTACCAGCATGCTGGCTATCCGTCTCCGTTCATCCAGACTGTCGTGGTTGAAGTACCAGATACAGCTCGGTGAACAGCAGCGAGAGGTACTGGAAGTACTTCATCTGCAGTTCGTGGCCTTCCCGCTTGTTGCGCTGGGCGGTGATGGCCTGCCAGTGGGCGACGACGTTCAAGTCGTAGCGTCGCAGGTCGGCCTCGGGCACCTTGTTGGGATCGAACAAGCCTCGGATCAGCTCATGGAAAAACTTGGTCTGGCCATCCTCGTCGATGCCCTCGAAGCGGTCATCGCCCAGGCACAACTTGAGCGCCGAAAGCTGGCCGCCCTGAAAGAAACCCAGCACCCAGCGGTTGAGCACCAGCTCCTGATGAAAGCGGCGCTTCTTGCCTGCGCTCTTCTTGGTGGATTTATTCTTCATTGCCACGGCTGGCCTCCTGTTCACCCAACTCCATTG
>JBEBBU010000125.1:0-7959 GCA_041158225.1 Pseudomonadota bacterium
ATTGGTGATCCTGACAACACCAGATGATGGAAACTGAACGGATGAAGACACAGAGCTTCGCGCAGGCAATGAACTACTTTTTTCGGTCATGGATAATCCGGCTGATACAACGGTAGAGGCCCCCGCTCGCGCAGAGGGGGTGCCTTGACTTCAGGAATGGGCAGAGTGGAGAGAAGCGGGAAACCAATCAGCGCTGACCGCCGAGCCCCTTGGCTTCATTGACAGCATCCAGAGCGGCGCGACCGCCATCAACCAGCCCATCAACAATGGGATTTTCCTGTGGGATGGACTTGGCAATGAAGACAGCGCCATACACCACGCCATAAGAAAACATATAGGAACTGGTGTAGGCAAAACGTGAAACCGAACGCATGACATCCACGTTTCCAAGATTTTCACGTACCTTGGCAGCATCTTCAGTGGCATTATTGACAGCATCACGCATGGCATCCGACATGGATTTCAATGGATCCGCCTGAGTAAAACCTGCATCATTGGCAGTGGCACTAGTCATGAATCACCTGTACAAAAGTTTCAAAAATAGGGGTTTTACAACCTTCAGGAAGGGACAGCGTCAGAAGCAACCATCAGGTCTGCCTCTGTCTGCTGCTGGCACCATCGGGCAAAAACCCGGTCATGAGCCGCCTGACCATCACGCGCACCTGCAGCTGCACCATCTCGTGCGCCCTTGACCACCGGTTCAGGCAATACCTTGGCGCCCACGGCGCCGATGGCTGCAACTGGCAGTGTAGTCACAAAGCCACTGCCGTAAGCACCGACATAAATCATTTCACGACCGAGATAGACGATATCCTTGCCTACCGAATGACGCCTGGGCTCACTGGATGGAGGAATACGTTTGACTTTACCGTGCGCCCTGAGCCAGCGTTCCTGAAATACCCGCCGCGCAGTAACATCCAGACGATGGGTTTCTGTATTGTTGAGAATGAATGAAGCGAAATCACCGATGAGAGGAACCGCCTCAATGGCCATATCCTCAACCAGATTTTCCTCTACACCCAGCATGCCAATTTCTTCAACAGGCTTGCGGCGGCGCGAACGCTGCTTCATCTCTACCAGTTCATAGAGACGCTGGCGCAGAGCCTGACGCTTTTCCGGATCATCGACAGTGGCCAGCTCCATGATCCCCAGCACATACTTGTGATCCTCGGGTGACTCAAGCTTGAAACCATAGCAATGACCGATACGCACCACGGCATGCAGAGATGCTCTCAGCATCAGGGGCAACGCGGCAATTTCGGTCACAATGCCACCAATCCCCGCAGCAAACCCCTGCAGCATGGCCTTGCATTCGGCACGAACACTGAATCGCTCAGCCAGACGGTCACATACTTCAAGTGGTTTGTCGTAAAGATCAGCGATATCACTGACACCCGCACGCTTCATGACGCGCTGGGCATCGTGTCCGGTATCAATATGCTTGTCGAGCCCGTTCAGCATGGTATCAATCATGGAACGGTGTACCGTGACCCCCACCAACCCCCGCAAGGGACGTCGAACGACACTGAAAGCAGATCCAAGGTAACTGGGCATCTCAGCCTTCCAGGCAGCGATCGCCTGAACCTGTTTTTCTTCATAACTTGTCAGTTTTTGCACGGATTATCCTGTCTGTTCGAAGACCACACTTACAGCGAGCATATCATCATTAAAGACGAAATCAACTATCGAAACTGTAAAATTTCGATGAAACCAGTCAGGCTATACGCCGTTGCCTGAGGGCATTTCCTGTTCATTCCAGTCACGCCAGAAAGAGATGAGTACAGCCATCAGGGTAGGCCCAAGGAACAGGCCTATCAGGCCCATACTTTCCACGCCGCCAAAAATGCCTAGCAGGGTAAGCAGGAAAGGTATCCGGACAGCACCACCTATAAGGTAGGGACGGACATAATTATCAGCGATAAAGGTAATGATAAATCCATATATCAGAAGACCCACACCGGCTGATGCATGTCCATCCGTGATCAGATACAGGGATGCGGCACCAAAAACCAGCTTGGCCGCGAAGGGCACGAGAGCGACCACCGCAGTCAGCGCCCCCAGTAGCACGGGTTGCGGCAATCCGACGAACACATAGCCAATCCCCAGAATGACCCCCTTGCCCATGCCAACCAGCAGCATGCCATTGACGGTGGCACGCACCGCTGTCATTGCATGTCGCGCATAACGTCCACCGGCATCGCCAAACAGGCTGTCGCAACGACTGACCATCTGCAACCCCAGGGCGCGCCCGTCACGATACAGAAAATACAGGGACAGCAGGATGATGAATCCGGACAGGACATGGTGCAGCACGCGTTCCGCCAGTCGGGTGGTCATATCCAGCAAAGTCCCGAAACCGAGATCATTCAGGGCATTCTTGACCAGTTCGGGATTACCCAGAGTATCACTCCATGACTCGGCAGCCCAGGCGCCCAGTCCGGGTACATCCCTGACCCAGTCCGGCTGGGGAATACCCGTGACCTGGATCTGTGTCAGCAGGCGGGCAAGAATCTTGATTTCATGAGCCAGCATCACACCCGAAAAGGTTGCAGGCACAAGCAGCAGGAGGGTCACCATCAGTGTCATCAGCATGGGCAACACAGGCTGGCAGATGCCGCATGCCGTCCGCTGCAGTTTTTCGTAAAGTGGCCAGGTGGCAAATACGATGATTACCGACCAGCCTATCGTCACCAGATAACCCTGCAAAACCCAGAGACTGGCAGCCATACAGGCCAGCGCAGCCAGGGTTGAGGGGCGCATTATTGTCATTATTTGTGTCATACTGGGAACATACCGGAAAAAAGCCAATGTAGCCCGGTCATGATAACAGGTCATGGCCTTATCGGCATGGATGCGATGTACGCACGACACTGGCGACAACCTTGAGGCAATCCCACAGGAATCTGGCCATGATCATTGACTCTCTCGTCTGTGCGCCCTGGATACTGCCAGTCCAGCCACTAGGCACCGTGCATGAAAACAGCGCCATCGCCATCCACCACGGGCGCATTCTGGGCATTCACCCCAGGCATGAAGCACTTGAGCTTTATCAGCCGCTACAACTGCATGATCTGGAGCAGCATGTGCTGCTGCCCGGTTTCATCAATGCACACACCCATGCCCCCATGAGCCTGCTGCGTGGCTTCGCAGATGATCGTCCACTCATGGCCTGGTTGCATGAACACATCTGGCCAGCCGAAAGGCGCTGGCTCTCCCCCGACTGGATTCGTGATGGTGTGCGTCTGGCCATGGCTGAAATGCTGCGCAGTGGCACCACCTGCTTCAATGACATGTACTTTTTCCCTGAAGTCGTGATGCATGAGGCGCTTGAAACCGGCCTGCGCTGCTCTGGCGGCATGATTGTGATGGACTACCCAAGTGCATGGGCTGAGGATGTTGACACCTATCTGCGTCAGGGGCTGGAAATGCGCGAACGCTTTCGCCACCATGCCCTGGCCAGTTTTGTATTCGCGCCACACGCGCCCTATACCGTCTCCGATGGCACACTGGAACGTATCCGTACACTGGCGGATGAACTTGACTGCGGCATTCATATGCATGTACACGAAACCGCCCACGAAATAACCCAGAGTATTGAACAGCACGGCGTTCGACCACTGGCACGTCTTGACCGTCTGGGCCTGCTCACACCCAGACTGATGGCTGTACACATGACCCAGCTACTGGCCAGCGAAATCGATCTGCTGGCAGATCGCGGAGTATCGGTCATTCACTGCCCTGAATCCAACATGAAGCTGGCCAGCGGATTCTGCCCGGTAACGCCATTGCACCAGGCTGGTGTCACCTTGGCACTTGGCACCGATGGTGCCGCCAGTAATAATGATCTCGACATGCTCGGAGAGATGCGTTCCGCTGCCTTCATGGCCAAAGCGGTCAGCATGGATCCATCCAGCATGCCTGCACATCAGGCGCTGCACTGTGCCACGCTAGGCGGCGCAACAGCCCTCGGCATCGATGCCGTCACCGGATCACTCAATCCGGGCAAGTGGGCTGACATGATTGCAGTCAATCTGGAGACACTGGAAACGCAGCCGTGTTTTGATGTCGCATCAACGCTGGTATATGCCGCTGACCGCAGACAGGTCACCCACGCATGGGTGGCAGGCCGCCTCCTGATGCGTGAGCGCGAACTGACCAGCATGGATCTGGAGGATATCCAGCAGCGGACACGCCACTGGCAGCAGCAGATGCAAGTTAAAAACCGGCAGGATGCTGCCTGATATCCCGACAGGGTAATGACTTTTTTTAAGGAAACATCATGACAGCTGTAAATGTTGATCTGGGAGAGGTAAACAAGTTCGGGGCACAGGCCGAGCGCTGGTGGGATGAAACGGGCGATCTGAAAACCCTGCACCAGGTCAATCCGCTCCGCCTGCAGTTCATCCAGTCGCATATTGACCTCAAGGGCTGCACCGCACTGGATGTGGGCTGTGGCGGTGGCATCCTCAGTGAAGCCCTGGCCCGACACGGCGCCATCACCACCGGCATTGACATGAGCGCCGAACTGATCGAGATTGCCCAGTTGCATGCCTTGGGTTCTGGCATCCATGAGGGCCTGGATTATCGCTGTATGAGTGCAGAATCACTCGCAGAAACCATGCCCGCCAGTTATGACCTGGTCACCTGCATGGAAATGCTTGAGCATGTCCCCAAACCTGAGGAAGTGGTCAGGGCCTGCGCCAGCATGGTCAGGCCCGGTGGACTGGTGTGCTTTTCCACGCTGAACCGCAATCTCAAATCCTGGCTGGGCGCCATCGTGGCGGCAGAATACCTGTTACGCATGCTGCCACGTGGAACCCATGATTTCTCAACTTTCATCCGCCCCTCTGAACTTGGTGCCTGGTGCCGGCGTCATGGCCTGGAACCGCTTGGTTTTGAGGGCATCAGCTATAACCCGCTGACCGCCAGCTTCAGTCTGTCTCCCGACATTGACATCAATTATCTGGCAGCATTCAGACGCGTCGACTGATGATGTCAGGAAAAGCTGTTCTGTTTGATCTGGATGGCACGCTGGTAGACAGCGCTGCCGACCTGATCAGCGCACTGGATCACGCACTGCAGGCAAGCGGTCTGCCCAGTATTTCCGGGGAACTGGTACGTGAGCATGTATCCCACGGCGCCCGAGGCATGATGCGCGCTGCTACTGGCAGCAGTGATGAGCAACTGCTGGAAGAACTCGTCAACCGTATGCTTGCCCGCTACGAGCAGTATCTCGCGGTTGACACCCGTTTTTTTGACGGTATTGCCGAAATTCTGGATTATCTGGACAGCAACGGCATTGCCTGGGGCATCATCACCAACAAGACCCAGCGTTTTACCATACCACTGGCCGAGGCGCTGCAACTTAAGCCCCCTATGGCCTGCCTGCTGAGCGGTGATACCCTGCCACAGAAAAAACCCCATCCAGCACCACTGCTTGAAGCGGCCATGCGCCTGAACTGCGCCCCCGAACACTGTGTCTATATTGGTGATGCAGAAACTGATGTCATCGCAGGCCGGTCTGCAGGCATGACCACAGTTGTGGCTGCATGGGGCTATATCCCCCAAAACATTCATCCGGCTGACTGGCAAGGTGATGTCGTTGCCCAGTCACCGGCGGATCTGCTTCAGTGGCTCAAAACCTGCTTTTTCGCAGCCGGCCACGTAATCAAGTGAACAGGTGAATCAAGCATGTACGGTCGTGAACATATTGTGCTTCAGCGTGATGTCAACGCCATCCGCATTCCCGATGGTGATGCCATCACATTGCCGCAAGGCCATGTGATTGGACTTTTCCAGTCCCTCGGCGGAAATTATACGGTCACCACCGAATCCGGCCACATGGTACGGATTTCCGGTGCGGATGCGGATGCCATTGGCAAGGAACCCCCTGCATTACCACCCCTGTCTGAGCAGAGCGATGTGGAAGCCATTGAAAATAATGTCTGGGAAGTACTGAAAACCGTGTTTGACCCTGAAATACCGGTCAATATTGTTGATCTTGGTCTGGTGTACCACTGCCGCATCCGCCCCCCTGAAACAGGCGATCCGGGCCATACGGTTCACATCATCATGACACTGACGGCACCCGGATGTGGCATGGGTCCCATCCTGCAGGGTGACGTGGAACAGGTCATCAGAAAGCTGCCAGGCGTGGGCCGCGTTCAGGTCGATGTCGTCTTTGATCCGCCCTGGAGCCGTGACCATATGTCCGAACTGGCCCGCCTGCAACTGAATATGGTATAAGTCATGAAACAGAAAACCGGCATTCTCCTGCTTCAGCTCGGCACACCTGACAGCCCATCGACACGTGATGTACGCACTTACCTGCGCGAGTTCCTGAGCGATCCCAGAGTGATTGATCTGCCATGGATCGCCAGGACTGTGCTGGTCAATGGCATTATCGCGCCTTTCCGCGCGCCCAAATCGGCCAAAATCTATCGTGAACTGTGGCAACTGGGTAGCGGACGCTCCCCACTGCTGACCCATACGGAAAACACCCGTACCCGTCTCCAGGAACGTATGGATGTCTATGCTGCCAAAACCGGCGCCACCATTGACGTGGAAATGGCCATGCGTTACCAGAACCCCTCCATGGAAAGCGTACTGGCACGCATGCATCAGGCAGCTTATGACCGCATCATCATCCTGCCCCTGTTTCCCCAGTATGCCAGCGCATCCACCGGATCGGCCATTGAAAAAGCCTTTGACATCATACGCCGCTGGTGGGTAATTCCTCATCTGGATATCGTCAGTCAGTTTTATGATCATGACGGCTATCTTGATTCGATTGTCGATCGTGCCGCAGCCTTTGACCTTGGCAGCTATGACCATATTCTCTTTTCCTACCATGGCCTGCCTGAACGCCATGTAGACAAGGTCTATAACGAGGGACTGTGCAGCGATCGTGACTGCGAGCATGAAATTACCGGTGAGAATGGCTGGTGCTACAAGGCGACCTGTTATGCCACAACACGCCTGCTGGCCGAAAAACTCGGATTACATGAAGATCGCTATACCGTGACTTTCCAGTCGCGGCTGAGCAAAAAATGGATAGAACCGTTTTCCGATAAGGTACTGGAACAGCTCGCCCGAAAGGGAGCCAAACGTGTGCTGGTGTTCAGCCCGGCATTTGTCGCCGACTGTCTGGAGACCCTGATTGAAATTGGCAGCGAATACCAGACGCTGTTCAGGCAACACGGTGGTGACACTGTTGACCTTGTGCCCAGCAGCAATGATCATCCCCGCTTCATTGACTGCCTGGAATCGCTGGTGCTGGATCGCATACCCTAGACAGGGTAGTCATGAGATCCCCGCCCACCCTTCACAGTGGACGTTGAATAACCCGATGTCAGGTGCGATTGCATGGCTGCAAACGCACCTGAAACGGGGGAGGGATTACTTCTTTTCCGCAGCCTTTCTGTCGTTCACTTCCTTGATCACGGCATCTGCCACGTTTCTTGGACAAGGCACGTAGTGCGAGAACTCCATGGAGAACTGGCCACGACCTGAGGTCATGGTACGCAGGTCACCGATGTAGCCGAACATTTCGCTCAGCGGCACTTCAGACTTGATGCGTACACCGGTCACGCCAGCTTCCTGTGACTTGATCATGCCACGGCGACGGTTGATGTCACCAATAACATCACCCACATGCGCTTCAGGCGTAAACGTATCCACCTTCATGATGGGTTCCATCAACTGAGGACCCGCCTTGGGAATGGACTGACGGAACGCAGCCTTGGCGGCAATTTCATAAGCAATGGCCGAGGAGTCAACGGCGTGGAATGCACCATCGGTCAGCGTCACCTTGAAATCAAGACAGGGGAATCCTGCCAGAACGCCCTTGTCCAGCATGCTGCGGAAGCCCTTGTCTACGGCAGGCCAGAATTCACGGGGAACGTTACCACCGGTCACTGCTGACTGGAACTCAAAACCGGTACCGGGCTCACCTGGCTC
>JBEBBU010000126.1:0-24456 GCA_041158225.1 Pseudomonadota bacterium
CCCTGCTCTATCTGCAAAAGCTTCAGTCGCTGCTCGCTGATCGCCTTACGCAGCGAAGCCAGACGTCCCTGATCCTCACCGCGCGATCCCGTGACATCAGCCAGCGCCCTTTCTCTTTCAAAGAGCTGGGAGCGGGCTACAAATCCCTTGGTCAGCAGTTTTTTCAGCGAAGTCAATTCTTCATCCAATAGCTGGATCTGATGGCTCTTACTGTTGATCTGAGCTGTAAGCCCCTGAATCTGCTCCTCCTGACCGGCGATGCTTTCGCGGACAATGGCACGCTCCCCCTCCAGCGCCTTGCGCCGGGTCAGAAACAGTTCACGCTGTACCCGCATATACTCACCTGCTCTGGCCTCTTTCTCATGCTCCAGCAGCTCCTCCGGAAAAACGATCTGGGCAAGATGATCACGTTCTGCCACCAGCCGCGCTTCTGTAGCACGGGCGCCGATGTACTGGGCCTCAAGCCAGCCAAGCTCTGATTTAACCTGGGTTTCATTAAGCCGTACCAGAGGATCGCCCTTTTTTACGACATCACCACCCTTGACAAATATTTCCTCAACAATGCCGCCACGCAGATGCTGAACCGTCTTGCGATTGCTTTCCACAGTCACCACACCCTGTGCCACAATGCCCTGGTCCAGAGGCGCCAGGCTGGCCCACAGCACAAAGCCCAGGAAACCAAAGATCACGACATTCATGCCGCGCCGGATGATGACCTCAGGATCGCTGTCAGCCGCATCCGGTGCCTCATGCGCCAGAGCATCCATAGCCTCTGAGGAATCCAGTTCCTTCCAGAGATGACTGAACCGCTGATACAGCGGATGATTGAGCCACCAGTTCCTGAATGTCATTGCCACCGCCTTTAGCCTGCTGCTGCCGTTGCTACCTGCGCAGGCTGGGCACTACTACCTGCCCCTCCCTGCTGCTTCAATGCCTGGATCACTTCGTCTCTTGGCCCAAAAGCCACCAGTTGCCCTGCCTGCAATAACAGCAGCTTGTCTACTGCGGCCAGCACTGAGGTGCGGTGGGTAATCACCATCACCGTTCCTCCTTCGGATTTGATGGAACGCAGCGCCTGTACCAGCGCCTGCTCACCAACATCATCCAGATTGGAATTAGGTTCATCCAGTACAATAAAAGCAGGACGCCCATACATGGCACGCGCCAGGCCGATACGCTGGCGCTGTCCACCCGAGAGCACGCCACCCGCCGCGCCGATGGGCGTATCATAGCCCTTGGGCAGATGCAGAATCATTTCATGAACGCCCGCCCTCTGAGCGGCATCAATCACCAGTTCAGCCTGGACATCGCCAAACCTGGCGATATTTTCAGCAATGGTGCCATCAAAAAGCTCAACATCCTGAGGCAGGTAACCAACATGCGGACCAAGTTCTGTCTTATCCCAGTTATAGACATCCGATCCATCCAGACGCACCGTGCCGGCATAAGGCGCCCAGATGCCCATCAGCATTCTGGCCAGTGTCGACTTTCCTGAAGCACTGGGGCCAATCACACCCACGATTTCGCCGGGGGCCACCTCGAAGGAAACCCCCTTGAGTACCGGCGCCTGGGCGCCTGGAGGCACAGCCACCAAGCCGGCCACAGCCAGCCTGCCAGAAGGCCTGGGGAGCGACATACCCTTTTCCCGCTCTGGAAACTTGGTAAGCAGCTCATTCAGACGCGCGTAAGACTCACGCGCAGAAAGCAGCTGTTTCCATGTGCCAATGGCCATTTCAACCGGTGCCAGCGCCCTGCCCATCAGGATGGAGCCGGCAATCATGCCACCTGAAGTAATGGAATTATCCATGGCCAGATAGGCTCCCAGCCCCAAAAGCAGTGACTGCACTGCAATTCGCACAAATTTGGTAGCCGCCGTGATAATGCCAGCACGGTTACTGGCTATCGTCTGCAGATGCAGCATGGAACGCTGATGCTCCATCCAGCGCTGCTGGATACCCGGAAGCATCCCCATCGCCTGTATAACCTCAGCATTGCGCAGATTGGCGTTGGTAAAATTGGATGCCATGCTTGCATACTTGTTGGCTTCGGCGAGAGGCGCCTTGGTTGCTTTCTCCGTAGCCAGTGCCAGCAGAAACAGGGTAACAGCCGCCCCCAGCGCCAGCGCACCCATGACAGGGTGTAACAGAAAGACAACCGCCATATAAATGGGAAACCAGGGCGCATCAAAAAAAGCAAAAATCCCCTGCCCGGTCAGGAACTGACGGATATTGGTAAGATCGTGCATGGCCTGAGCCGGGTTAGCCCCCGCCATACGCAGGTTTCTCTCGAATGCAGCCTGAAAAACCCGTGTATTCAGACGGGCATCAATCCTGGCACCGACCCGAACCAGCAGCTGGGAACGGATCCATTCCAGCGCGCTCATCAGCACATACAGGAAAAGGATGATCAGCGTCAGCACCAGCAGCGTCTCAGCGTTACGACTTGTCAGTACCCTGTCATAAACCTGCATCATATAGAGCGATGGAGCGAGCATGAGTACATTGATGACAAAACTGAATATGCCAGCAAAAACAAAACCGCGCCTGAAACGAGCCAGAACGTCCAGCAGTTCATTCTGCTGTTGGGTTGGTAGCGCCATGTGATAACTGAACCATATGATTGACTATGAGTGACAGTGTAGAGTATTGATGGCTGCATTGACATCCTCTACACCAGAATCTACTCCCACAAAGCCCATACCGGATGAAGGTCATCCGGCAACGGTGGCAGACATCCCAGTCTCAGCCAGATCTGTTCAGGCCCATGAAAATCTGATCCTACAGAAGCCAGTAACTTGTGCCGGCGGGCCAGTGTGGCAAGCGTCGCTACATCGCGTGGCAGCGCATTGCCTGATATGACCTCAATGGCCTGTCCACCCAGCCCCATGAACTCGCTGACGAGCCGCTGCAGTGCACTATAGCCCAGACGATAGCGCTGCGGATGCGCCAGCACCGCCACACCACCTGCCGACCGGATCCAGCCCAGTACCTCACCAAGCTCGGCCCAGTGAGTAGCCACATAACCGGGTTTGCCTGATGTCAGATAGCTGGTAAAAACGCCGGCGACTGTTGAGGCATAGCCGCGCGCCACCAGCACTCTGGCAAAATGGGTACGGGTGATCATACCTCCTTCTCCTGCAAGCGCCACGGCAGCCTCGTAGGCATCGGCGACACCTTTCTTCTCGAGCCTGAGCCCCATTTCACGCGCGCGCTCCAGCCTGATGGCCTGCAACTGCTGCATACCGGCACACAGCTCAAGACTGTGCTCATCCAGAGCCAGCCCCACCACATGGATGGTTCTGTCATTCCAGGTTGCAGAAAGCTCCACGGCAGGTATGAGGCGGATGCCGTGCAGCCTGGCCTCTGCCGTAGCTGCTGCCACCCCACCCATGGTGTCATGATCGGACAGGGCCAGTGTCCTGACGCCAGCGTCGGCGGCCATCGCCACCAGTGCTTCAGGACTGAGTGACCCATCCGAAATGCAGGAATGGGTATGAAGATCATATTTTGAACTGCTGTTAACCTGTGCCATATGGCTTCATTCCTTGTCTGCTGTCATTTCAGTAGCGCTACCAAACTTCGCTGGCCGAGAAAAATACCGCCAGATCAATTCCAGCAAAACGCCAATCCTGCTAGAATGCTTCACTTTTTTATTTAACCGGCCAGTTTTGGGATGACGTCGATGCAAAGACAGAACAGTTACACCCGCGAGGAACTTCTCGCCTGCTCGCGTGGAGAGTTGTTTGGCCCCGGCAACGCCCAGTTGCCAGCACCGCCCATGCTCATGTTCGATCGCATCACTGAAATCAACGAGACCGGTGGCAACTTCGAGAAGGGCATTATGATAGCCGAACTCGATATCACGCCGGACATGTGGTTTTTTGACTGCCATTTTGCTTCTGATCCGGTGATGCCAGGGTGCCTTGGACTGGATGCCATGTGGCAACTGGTAGGCTTCTATCTGGGATGGATGGGTGGCCCCGGTCGGGGCAGGGCACTGGGAGTCGGCGAAGTCAAGTTCAGCGGTCAGGTTCTGCCCAAAGCCAGGCAGGTCGTCTACCGGGTTGACCTGAAAAGAGTCATCCTGCGCAAACTGGTCATGGGCATTGCTGACGCTGAAATGGCGTGTGATGGCAAGGTCATTTACAGAGCAACCGACCTGAGAGTCGGGCTTTTTACATCTGTTGATGCATTCTAGAAGGGGAGAAACACTCATGAAGCGCGTTGTAGTAACCGGTCTGGGCATCGTATCCAGCATAGGCAATAATAAAAACGAGGTGCTCAACGCGTTGCGTCAGGGTAAAAGCGGCCTGGAAGCCTCGGATGAATACCGTGAACTGGGCTTCCGCAGTCAGGTTCACGGCCCTTTAAGACTCAATGTTGATGAACTGATCGACAGGAAGATCAGGCGCTTTATGGGTGAAGGTGCTGCCTACAACTACCTTGCGATGGAAGAAGCTATCGCAGACGCGGGTCTGTCGCCCGAGGAAGTCTCCAATGTCCGCTCAGGTCTGATCATGGGGTCAGGCGGCCCCTCTACCTCCAATATGTTGCTGGCATGGGATACCTTCCGTGAAAAAGGCATCAAAAAGGTTGGGCCTTATATGGTACCGCGTAGCATGTCCAACACGAACGCCGCCTGCCTGGCTACACCTTTCAGGATCAAAGGCATCAATTACTCCATCAGTTCAGCCTGTGCTACCAGTGCCCACTGTATTGGCAATGCCGCTGAACAGATCCAGCTGGGCAAGCAGGACATCGTGTTTGCTGGCGGCGGTGAAGAACTGCACTGGACCCTCAGCGTCCTGTTTGATGCCATGGGAGCCCTTTCATCCCAGTACAATGACACCCCCACCACTGCCTCACGCCCCTACGATGCGCATCGTGACGGTTTTGTCATCTCGGGTGGCGGTGGCGTCCTGGTCATGGAGGAACTGGAACATGCCCTGGCACGCGGCGCAAAAATCTATGCAGAACTGACCGGTTACGGTGCGACTTCTGACGGTTATGACATGGTACAGCCCTCTGGTGAAGGTGCCGTGCGCTGCATGCAACAGGCCATGTCAACCATGCGCGGCCAGCAGATTGACTATATCAACGCCCATGGCACCAGCACACCAGCAGGCGACATCCGTGAACTGGAAGCCATGAAGGCGGTGTTTGGACAGGCAGACGTCATGCCGTTCATCAGTTCCACCAAGTCCCTGACCGGTCATGCACTAGGGGCTGCAGGTGTACATGAAGCCATTTACTCCCTGCTCATGATGCAGCATGGATTTATCAGTGCATCTGCCAATATCAGTGAACTGGATCCAGGTGCAGAAGGCGTCAACATTGTGCGTGAACGTAAGGACAATGTGACGCTGGGCACGGTCATGTCCAACAGTTTTGGCTTTGGTGGCACCAACGCAACACTCATTTTCCAGCGACATGACGGGTGATACCCCATCACTGATTGCGTCTCTTCCCGAGAAGGAACGCTACCATTGGAATAAACTGCACAAACGTCTTCGTCGCCTGACAGGTCAGGCGATAGAAGACTTTGGCATGATCCAGGATGGCGACCGGATCATGGTCTGCGTATCGGGCGGCAAAGACTCCTTTACCCTGCTTGACCTTCTGATCAGCCTTCAGCGCAGCGCGCCTGTGCACTTCGAACTGATAGCCGTCAATCTTGACCAGAAACAGCCAGGATTTCCGGAAGATATCCTGCCAGCCTATTTCAGGTCGCAGCAGATTCCCTATCACATCATTGAACAGGACACCTACAGTATCGTCAAGCGGGTCGTGCCTGAAGGCAAGACCACTTGCGGGCTCTGCTCAAGATTACGCCGCGGCCTGCTGTACCGTTATGCAAGTGAAAATGGCATTACCAAGATCGCTCTGGGGCACCACCGCGATGACATACTGGAAACATTTTTCCTTAACCTGTTCTACGGTGGAAAACTGAAAGCTATGCCAGCCAAACTGCTCAGCGATGACAAACGCCATATAGTCATCCGGCCGCTGGCTTACTGCCGGGAAAAGGATATTGTGCGCTACGCCCACTACCGGCAGTTTCCCATCATTCCCTGCAACCTCTGTGGTTCTCAGGAAAACCTGCAGCGACAGTCCATGAAGGACATGCTGCAGACCTGGGACAGGCAACACCCCGGCAGGGTAGAAACCCTGTTTACCGCCCTGCAGGATATTGCGCCGTCACAACTGCTGGACAAAAAACTTTTTGGCTTCACCGATCTTGAACAGCAGCGCATTTTCACGCCAATGGATGAACATGATATGGCGAATGCCCCCGATCTTTTCAGCCGCTTTGAGCCTGTTTCCGGCGAATCCACCCTACATTTCAATCCTGTCCGGAAAATGCCATGAGCACTACCCCCCGTATCGGCTTCGTGAGCCTGGGCTGCCCCAAAGCACTCGTGGACAGCGAACGCATCCTGACCCAACTCAAGACGGAAGGCTATGCCATCAGCCCCAGCTATCAGGATGCCAATCTGGTTGTTATCAATACCTGCGGATTTATTGATTCTGCAGTAGAGGAATCACTGGATGCAATAGGCGAAGCCATGGCAGAAAATGGCCGTGTCATCGTGACTGGATGCCTTGGAGAACGCTCGGAAGAAATCCGTACACGCTACCCAGAGGTGCTAGCCATTACCGGTGCACATGCCTACGAAGATGTCGTGAACGCAGTGCATCAACATCTTCCGCCAAAACATAACCCCCTACTGGATCTGGTGCCCCCACAAGGTGTCAGACTGACCCCTCGACACTATGCTTACCTGAAAATCTCGGAAGGGTGCAATCACCGTTGCAGTTTTTGCATCATTCCCTCTCTCAGGGGTGATCTGCTGAGCCGTCCAATCGGGGAAGTCATGACCGAAGCTGAAAATCTGGTGAACGCAGGCGTCAGGGAACTGCTGGTCATTTCCCAGGATACCAGCGCCTATGGCAGTGATCTGCGCTATCGCACTGATTTCTGGCAAGGACGCCCGCTGCGCAGCCAGTTCCAGACACTGGTTGCCACACTGGGTGAACTCGGCGCATGGATAAGGCTGCACTATGTTTACCCCTACCCACATGTCGATGACATCATTCCACTCATGGCAGAGGGCAAAATTCTCCCCTATCTGGACATACCATTCCAGCACGCCAGTCCTGCCATACTGAAAGCGATGAAACGCCCTGCTGCCAGCGAAAATGTGCTACGACGCCTGTCAGCATGGCGCGCCATCTGTCCTGACATCACGCTGCGCAGTACATTCATTGTTGGTTTCCCGGGCGAAACCGAGACAGACTTCCAGAAACTGCTGGATTTTCTGGATGAAGCCCAGCTCGACAGGGTTGGCTGTTTTGCCTATTCTGCCGTAGATGGAGCCCATGCCAACCAGCTTCCCAATCCTGTACCGGAAGCGCTCAAACAGGAGCGGCTGGCACGCTTCATGGCTCATCAGGAAGCGATCAGCGCCGCCAAACTGCAGGCACTGATAGGCCGGCGTGAAATGGTTCTGGTTGATGAAGTGGTCAGTGAAGGCGCGGTCGCCAGACGCAAAGCCGATGCGCCTGAAGTGGATGGTCAGGTCTTTATTGATGATGCCGTACATCTTAAACCAGGCCAGTTCGTCGAAGTCGAGTTTGAAGAAGCTGACGAGCATGATCTATGGGCTCACACCATCGGCTAACAGGACTGGACCATGGCTGAAGACCGTGTGCAGATACGGATTTCACGCTGGCTGGTCTCATTCTTTTTCGGACTGATGTTCAGCAGCTTTTTCTGGTGGCTGGCAGAAGCTGCCTTCATCACCAAAACGGATATCGGCGCCTTTATCCTGACCACACTTTTCTTCACGCTGATATTCGAAGCTGTCGTCTAATCGGCATAACGGATGACCAGCAGGTGAGTATCCCTATATTTGAGCGGCGCTGAAGTTGCATCGCGGTTAAGACTATAAATGGTCTCTTCATTGCCTGGCGCAAATCGGCTCCAGGAAGCACCGCTGTCGTCATCACAGAAATTCCCCGAACCGGGCGATTCATGACAGTCATTGGCAATCATGGTTTCAACAGAGTCTTCCGATACCAGATCAATGGCAGCATCTCCACCTTTTTCCCGAACCAGTTCGGCAATATCGCGATAGAAAAACTTCTGCATAAACGGATTTTCGCGACGCCTGTCATCTATGACACCGATAATGGTGTATTTGCGGCTTGGCACCCCCTTGAGCCAGAAATCGATACCTTCTTTTCTGAAGGGCATTTTCAGCACAGGAAGCGCTGCGACATCGCGCATTTCATCAGAGCTCACTTCCGCCCTGAACTGATCGGAAGCACATCCGGCAAGTAGAACGCCGATCAATATCAGGAGAAAAAAAGGAGAACAACGGACATTAGTCATGACGGGCTCCGTGATGCTTTTGCCGGCTGGCATGCTGTGAATGATGTTTATGGGTTTCAGCCAGCATAATGGCATCCATCTCCGTAAATCTGAGAATAACAGACTTGCCCATGCTTATCTTATCAGCACCCTCCTGTATGCTTACCGTCCATGCCTTATGTTCATTCGTGTTAATACTTACAGCATGACCTGCCCTGTCAATCTGGACAACCTCACCAGCAACATCCAGATAATCATGGGTTGCATGCGACTGATGATGCCTGGATGGTGCATGATGAAAATAGGGATTGTAGTTCTCCCTCTCCTGTGAGCTGCCAGGAGCAGGCATGTCTATCACATGCCCCGTATCTGGATGAAGATAAAGGTCTGCCTGCACCTCAGCCTGTGCACTCAATGTCACGACCACGTGTTCACCTGCCTTGAGATGATCAAGGTCACCCACCTTGTTATTGGCAATAAGCCGTACCCTCTGCCCATCACTCAATTTCAGGGTAAAACGCCTGTTCTTACGGTCCAGGCTGACGATCAATGCACGATACTGTCCGTGAGTCAGTAAAGGCTCATGGATCGTTACATCCTTATCAGCCACAGGCGCTTTTGCCTGAACCGGTTCAGTGACATTTGCATCTGCAGATGCAGATACTGGCGCCTGTACCCCTGAGGTGGTGCTACATGCGATCAGGTAAGGCAGCGTCAGCACCAGGGCCAGACGCACAAACATAGGGGGTTTACTGTTCACACGGTTCTCCGCAAGCCAGATAACTCTGTTTTAGAACTGGTACTGCAGCTGCATACGCTCGTAATAAAAATGACCATCCGTGATATTGCCTGTCAAGACACCAAAACGGTTACGTATCGACAGGCCATTGGCTATGGAGTCTTTTGCAAAGCTGTACGTCACATCAAAATCAGTTTCGGCCGGTTCCTGAGTATAACTGGCCGTAGGCGTGATGTAGTAACGCGCATGAGACAGTATGGCTGTCAGCTGTTTATCCAGCCAGTAGGTTGTAGCCGCAAGCTTGAAAGCACTGCCCGCGCTCTGCCTTTCAATCAGACCGCCTATCATCTGGGTGGTATACAGAGGGTCTGTGGAATATCCAGTACTGTAGGGCGACAGCAGATCACCGTTGGCAAAAGCATCATCTTTATGGGTGATTCCATTATAGGCCGCCGTCAACCGTCCATATTGCGTATCAACACCTGCAATCACACCATATGCCTGCGAGTTTCCAGCCTGCCCCTTACCCGCAAGCGCAATGGTATTGTCGCCGTCACCGGTCTGGTTGGCAAACTGCACGCCGAAAATGGGATCAAAGCCTGCCTGGGTCTTGTAGACATAGCTGGCATCAAACCACAGCAACTGGGAAAAGTTGATAAACTGGTTCCACCACAGCTGTACGTTCAGCGGAGCCCCTTTCTTACCATACTTGATGGCAAAAGCATTAGCCCCCGGCGCAGTCTCGCCGGCCAGCTGTTTGATACCCGAGCCACCGGCATGGCCAGGAATGTAAAGGTTACTCTCGTTAAAGGTTCCCTCGGCACGACCGTTAAACTCCAGAACCTTGAGACCGACAAGCGTTATATCGCGCAGGGCATCAACATCAGCAAACGGTCTGACTTCGCTGTAGACCCCCCGGTATGCAGAAGGCTTCATACGGGAATCCGAAGGCATGATCCAGGGGGTATCCATGATCTGGTCAGGCCCGCGCAGGGTGAAATAGCGCTGGCTGTACTGCATGTAAGCCTCCGTCAGCGTATAGACAGTGCCGCCTGGCAGGGTAGCATCCACCTGCTTGGGATTCTCCGGATTCAGTCCAAGGCTGTTGGCTGCGCCAAGGGTAAGGCCAGCCTGGAAGCCCTGAAGAGGAGCTGTCACCAGTCCACCGTAGCCACCCAGCGAAAAAGCGTTCTGGTCGAGCATTTTGTCATTGCTGTAGCCACGCTCAAAGAAATAGGCGCGGAGGTTGCCATGAAAAGTCGTCTGCTTTATCCAGTCTTCGAAACTTTCATATTCAGCTGCACCGGATACACCGGATGACAGGATGCCCAGCAAAAGCAACAGGGTAGATCCCAGGGAAAGACAATACATAGACCCACTCACATTCAGTTTGGGATAGCCTACTCTAACCGGGCCGGCATGTCAGAATTGCGATGGTTCAGTTTCAGGCATGCAATGATTACGTGATGATTCGGTCATGATGGTCATCAGGCTAGTCCACAAAGAGCGTTGAAATTCCTGCGTCAGCCCTTTATCATCAAGACTAGCGGGGTGTAGCTCAGTCTGGTAGAGCACTGCCTTCGGGAGGCAGGGGCCGGAGGTTCGAATCCTCTCACCCCGACCAGATTAAAGGTAAGACATAACTTGCGCCTCATATTACGCATCCTGTTTTTCCTGCTGGCGATGCTGGCACTTGCACCTGCATGCCGGGCTGATACCGACCGTGAAGATGCTGCAGTCGATATAGGCATCTACATCAATCATATCAACAGTCTCTCCTATAAACAGGGAACATTCACTGTCGATATGACATTATGGTTCCGCTGGAAAAACCCATCGCTTCATCCGGACAAGACCTTTGCCATCAAAGGTGCGACCATTCTTGCCAGAAGAGATGAATACTCGGGCAGTATGTCAGGCAGTGACGCGCAGTGGGCTGGGGTTGATGTTGTCGCCACACTCGACCAGCAGTTTGATGTCAGACATTTCCCTTTTGATGAACAGAAACTGCTGATCCAGATCGAGGAAATAGAGCAGGATGGCAACACCTTAAGCTACCGTCTGGATACAGACAACATCCGACTCAACCGATCTCTTGCCATCAACGGCTGGAAAATACGCTCAGACCATGCATCGGTTGCCAGGCACGCCTATGAGACCAGCTTCGGCTATACCGGCAACACTGGCCAGCAGAAATTTATTGCCTCCAGAATGAACTACGAACTGAATATTGCGAGAGTAAGCCCTCTGTCAGGTATAAGACTTATTTTTGCCCCAATCGTGGCCATCTTCATCCTGTTCTTTACCTCGCTACTCCCAACCACACAAAGTGCGCGCTTCAGTGTAGGCACAACCGCCATTTTTGCGCTGGTATCATCCCACTATCTGATCCTGAGCCAGTTACCGGAAACCGCTTACATCACCCTTGCAGAAAGCATCGTCATTTTTGGTTTACTACAATCCCTTGTCTACTTCATGGTCACGGTTTACTCATCCAACGCCCATGCCAGAGGCAAACTGGATCTGCACCAGAAGCTCGACCGGTTTCTCGCCATGGCACTGGGTATGAGCAATGTTTTATTCGCAGGGTTTATTGCCTGGCTGATCTGAAAATCCCCGTCACCCTTAGATTGTCTCATGAGCTCCTTCAAATATTCGGGATTCAAACTCCTGGCTTTGGCGTCAACAGAGATGCCAATGCTTGCGCAAGTCATCTAGCCAGACTAGACTAACCATTCATTATCACAGGATATTGAAGCATGCAACCCGTCAATATGCTTCAGGCAAAATCATCTCTGTCACGTCTGGTAGATGCTATTGAGCAGGGCGAAGAACGCGAAATCATCATTGCGCGGAATGGACGCCCTGTAGCCAGACTGGTGCCCATTGAAACCATAGCTGTCGGCAAACGGATTGGCATCGCAAAAGGCAAATTTGAAGTTCCTGATCATATCGATATCACAACGAAGAGGTAGCACAACTATTTCTCGGCGGAGTGCCCACTTGAACCTGCTATTGGATACGCATGTAGCGCTCTGGGCTATTACCGATGATCCCAAACTCGCCCCCCACTCTCCAGTGGTATCCTTATATGCAGACCAGTAGTTCACACTTTCATATCATCCATGTTCTCGAATACCTTCCTCCCTAACTATGATCCTGGCCAGAAAGTAGCCTGTGATGTCTGTAACCTGACTCGGCTATGCCTGAATCCGGATGTGCCACCGGATGAAATAAGCCAGCTCAGCCGGGTAGTGCGACGCAACCGTACTTTGCAGAGAGGCCAGTATATCTACCATGCCGGTGACCGTTTCACCGGGATTTTCGCTCTCAAGTCAGGGTCAGCCAAACTGGTATATACCGACAGGCTGGGATGCGACACCGTGATTTCAGTTCTGCTTCCCGGAGAACTGCAGGGCTTTGATGGTATGGCCAGCGGCCAGTATCTTTGCTCGCTGGTCACACTGGAAACCAGCAGTTACTGCGAACTGCCCGCCCATGAACTCAGCCAGGTCACTCAGGATGCACCCAATCTGCAGCGGCTGTTCCAGCAGAAAACCTGTGAGATGCTGAACGGATTTATTGAAAGGATAGCCAATGCTCAGCGACCCGCTGAGGAACGGCTGGCCAACTTCCTGCTGGATCTTGCGCAACGCCATATGGAACGCGGATTTTCTGCGGAACAGTACCACCTTAGCCTCACCCGCCAGGAAATAGGCAACCATCTTGGGCTGGCTCTGGAAACTGTCAGTCGCCTGTTGGGCAAGCTGGAATGTGCCAACATGATCCGCGTGCAGGGCAAGCATATCCAGTTGCTGGACATGCCAGGCCTTGGCAGACTGAGCGGAAAAATACCATCCTGATCACAACCCGACAAGGATCAATTTCGGCCAGAAAAAAGTTTGACCCAGATCAATAACCATAAAAACCATATGGAATATCGTGTATCCACCCTGAATGTAGGGGATATTACAAATCCAATATTCATTCTAATGAAGAGGAGACACCAGATGGAAAATGAAAGCAAAGATATGTTCTGGTACTACATTGCCGGCCTGATTGGTGCGGTCATCATGGTGCTTGTGGTTGTCAAGGGCAGTGAGCACGACAAGTATGCGACGGCAGCAGCTGCTATCAAGGAAGACTCAGCCAATTCATCTTACAAGCGCTGATCTTCATACACGTCAAAGGCAACCCGAACCCCGGCTCCATCGTCAGGATGGTCCGGGGTTTTTTATGCCTGCTGCCCTATCAATCGGGCAAAAAAAAGCGCGTAGATTCTCATCCACGCGCACAATTCTGTCGAAGCGTGCTGTCATGTCTTCACATCCCGGCACAGGAGATAGCATAGGCTGTCGAACGCTTCCTGTCAGTGACCATCATCAAGTGCAATAAACCATGATTTTGATCCAGATCAAATGATGGATTTATTGATTACAGGCGGAACAAGATTTCATTCAGATGAGTTTAAAGTCTCAGCCTCGCAAGCCGATAACATGATTACCCCGAGTTCCCTGCAAGAGGAAACCAGCATGCACATATCAGCACCCTCAAAACTCATCCGCCTCCTGATCCTGAGCGGCGTCATCACTGGCGTTGGCCTTCCGTCAGCAGGTCATGCCCAAGCCATGCATACCATCAACATGAATGTCAGCGGCGGAGAAAACAAGACCGTGCTACTGGTCAGTCAGGAAGGCACGATACAGGCCAGTGCCGATGTCACCTCTGACAGCCAGAGCATCAGCCTCGTCACCGATGATAATGTCCATAGCCTGAAGGGTAGTACCCTGCAGATCGTGACGCGGGGGACATCCAGCAGCGATCCGGCCGCAGGCCAGTATTTTGGATCAGTAGTACTGAACTGGAAAGGGACAAAATCAGACAAGGCAGGAGAAATCTATACGGTTTTCAAGGATAACGGCACCGATTACACCATTGATCTTGGTGATGTTGCCATTGTGGAAATCGATAGTGAAAGCGCGCAGGGTTACGGCATTCTTGCCGCAAAATCAGCTTACGCTGACATGACGCTCAAGGTCAAAGCGAGCAAGGGCATCCCGGCTGGCACTAAGGCAGCAGGCAAAGCCGCCAGTAATTCCCCAAAGAGTTCGGACAGCAAGCCCAGCATAACTGCCTTGCCAGGCCGGGATTATGACCTTGATGGCGTGCCCAACCTGTTTGATGTCGATGATGATAATGACGGATTGCTGGACAATCTCGACAGGCGCAATCCAAAACTGTCGCCTCTTCCTGAGGGCACTCTATGTTCTGCCAAAGATTTCCGTATCTTTACCAATCTCAAGGCCACGGATCCCGACCTGAGCCGCACCATCAATTTTTATGGCACAGGAAGCCATAAGGCTGACGATACCCGCATCAGTCAGGCGCTGACGGATATGCTGGTCTATGTCTTCCAGCCCATCACCAGCGTCTGTGGCAGCAATAGCGTCAAGTATGAAATCAAGGGGACAGGTGTTCCCTATGCGCCATCCATCTATACCGAAATGTTCAGCAATACCCAGACCAATGATATCCAGTGGATGGTTGGATCAGGCCTCAATCAGGGGCAACCCAGCAATATCGCTGTTACCGCACCTTATACCTTTACCAGTCCAACAGAAATATCCGGTACCGATACCTTTATGGAGCGCGTGACCACTGCAGCGGGTACCAGCTTCGAATATGCAGCAACACCCAATTTCGTGTTTGTAACCCATCCGATGCTGGAGTCCTATAAGGTCGGCGCCGCCCCCAAGGTTACGGTGGACTACGCCTCCGCTGCGCCAGACAGCTCAGCCGCCAACCGCATCCAGCTGGCCAACGGAGAAAAGATCACTGTGAATATCTATCGTCCACAGCGTCTCGGACTGGCTGGCGAACCTGCCAGATATTATGACATTGGACAGATGAGTTACTACTTTGATATTCCCAATGGCCCCAATGGCATCGGCGCTGGCCCGGGGCGCTGTGACAGTCAGGTCAAGGTAGATAGTGCCTTCTTTGATACCCCTGTTGTCATCGGATCCATGCGCCCAAAACCCAAACTGAGCATGACAGTCAATGTCGACAAGTGTTTTGCCGACAGGGGGATGACATGGAGCGGAGGCACTCTGGATATTGATATCCAGGTCGCCAGCGCTAACGGCGGCAACAGCGCCCAGAAGCTGTTCCTCAACCGCCCCTGAACCAAACCAGTCCCCATCCCCACGGCCATCCGGGGAATTTTCTCCGGATGGCGTCATGTTGCAAGTATGACTTGAATCAGTTGCTTCGCATCGACCGCTACTGAAGCATCAGATCTTCAGCCTTATAAACCCAGCCGCTTCCAGATTTCCAGACTGGCTTCAGCCCGGTTAAGGGTATAAAAATGCAGGCCCGGAGCACCTCCGGTCAGCAGGCGCTCGCAGAGATCAGTGACCACATCCAGGCCAAAAGCCCTTATGGATGCACGGTCATCGCCAAACACCTCCAGCCGCTTGCGGATCCAGCGCGGAATGTCCGCACCACACAGATCAGAGAAACGCGCCAGCTGCGAATAATTGGTGATCGGCATGATGCCGGGCACGATGGGAATATGGATCTGCAGCGCCTCACATTCCTCCATGAAGCGAAAATAGGCTTCAGGGTTATAGAAATATTGGGTAATGGCACTGTTTGCGCCAGCTGCCACCTTGTCACGGAAATGCATAAGGTCACTACGTGCACTGGCAGCCTGAGGATGCACCTCGGGGTAACAGGCTACCTCGATATGAAAATGGCTTCCCGTGGCTTCACGGATGAAAGCCACCAGCTCACTGGCATAACGCAGTTCACCACCGGAAAGGGTGCCCGAAGGCATATCACCACGTAGCGCAACAATATGACGCACACCAGCCTCCTGATAACGCGTCAGGATATCCAGAATCTGCTGTCTTGATGAGGCAATACAGGACAGGTGGGGCGCACATTCCACCCCCATCTGCTGGATCTCCAGTGCAGTCTCGAAGGTTTTATCCTGAGTAGAACCTGCCGCACCAAAAGTCACCGAACAGAAACGTGGCTTAAGAGGCGTCAGCTGCTCAAAAACACGATGAAGGTTGGCTTCAGCTTCTGTGGTCTTGGGAGGAAAGAATTCAAAACTGTATTCAGGGTTACCCCTGGAAGGTAAGATCATGGCAATTCCTGATGATTGACGATCCATGGCAGGCATCTGCCCGCCTCCATCATGGAGACGGGCAGACACACTGGGAATATCCTGATCAGTAACGGTAATGATCCGTCTTGTAAGGACCTTCCTTGGCCACACCAATATAACTGGCCTGCTGATCGGTCAGTTCGGTCAGGGTGGCATTCAGCTTCTTCAGCTGCAGACGCGCCACTTTTTCGTCCAGATGCTTGGGCAGTGTGTAGACGCCGACCGGATAGCGCTTGCTGTCACGCTCGCCCCACAGTTCAATCTGGGCAATGGTCTGATTGGCAAAGGAAGAGCTCATGACATAGGATGGATGGCCGGTACCGCAACCCAGATTGACCAGTCGTCCCTTGGCCAGCAGAATGATGCGCTTGCCATCAGGGAAAATCACATGATCCACCTGCGGCTTGATTTCCTCCCACTGATATCCTTCAATGCCAGCCACATCGATTTCATTATCAAAATGGCCGATATTGCAGACAATGGCCTGATCCTTCATCTGCGCCATATGATCATGGGTGATGACATGGAAGTTTCCGGTAGCCGTGACAAAGATGTCAGCCTTATCGGCAGCATAGTCCATGGTAACCACACGATAGCCTTCCATGGCAGCCTGCAGGGCACAGATAGGATCAATTTCCGTGACCCATACCTGGGCTGAAAGCGCTCTCAGTGCCTGGGCTGAGCCCTTGCCCACATCGCCATAACCCGCAACGACAGCGATCTTGCCAGCCACCATGACATCCGTGGCGCGCTTGATACCGTCAACCAGGGATTCGCGGCAACCATAGAGATTGTCGAACTTGGATTTGGTGACAGAGTCGTTCACATTGATGGCGGGGAAACGCAGTTCACCGCGTTCATGCATCTGGTAGAGACGATGAACACCCGTGGTGGTTTCTTCGGTCACCCCCCTGATCTGAGCCAGCCTGACTGAATACCAGTGAGGATCCTGAGCCAGCTTGGCCTTGATGGCAGCAAACAGGACTGTCTCTTCTTCAGAGCCTGGAGAAGACAGTACCGAAATATCACTCTCGGCACGTGCGCCCAGATGCAGCAGCAGGGTAGCATCACCGCCATCATCCAGAATCATGTTGGAGTAACCACCATCCTGCCATTCAAAAATACGATGGGTGAAATCCCAGTATTCGGTCAGGGTTTCGCCCTTGAAGGCAAATACAGGCACACCAGTCGCAGCAATGGCGGCAGCGGCATGATCCTGGGTGGAAAAGATGTTGCATGAAGCCCAGCGAACCTCGGCACCCAGCGCAGTCAGCGTTTCAATCAGTACCGCAGTCTGGATAGTCATGTGAAGTGATCCGCTGATACGCGCACCCTTCAAAGGCTGGCTGGCGGTATATTCGTCCCGGATAGCCATAAGACCTGGCATCTCGGTTTCGGCGATGGCAATTTCCCTGCGCCCCCAGCCCGCCAGCTGGATGTCGGCCACAAGGTAATCATTGGAACCATGAGCGGTTTTGACCACTGCATTCATTAGTTTGCTCCTGAATGACAATCATCTCCGCCCAGACTGACTCTGCTTATCTGTCGGCACGTCCGGCCGGCGGAGATAATCAGAGCGCCGTTGAAACAGGGCCGGTACACTGAGCCTGGCGAACCTTTGTCCGTCGCAGCGCTCCTCAGCACACACAGCACCACCGCAAACCCCGGTGGCAGGGTTTCTCCCCCGCCTAGAGCGGTGGAAGTCCTGCTGCATCACGCAGCAGATGAGCCTTGTCGGTCTTTTCCCAGCTGAAGCTGTCTTCAGTACGGCCAAAATGTCCATAAGACGCTGAAGGCTGGTAGATAGGCTTCATCAGACCCAGCATGGCAATCAGACCTTTGGGGCGCATATCAAAATGCTCGCTGACCAGTTGCGACAGACGCTCCTCGGATATTTTACCAGTACCAAAGGTTTCAATGCTGACAGAGGTCGGTTCAGCCACACCGATAGCATAGGATACCTGTATTTCACAGCGATCAGCCAGCCCTGCAGCCACAATGTTTTTGGCCACATAGCGACAGAGATAAGCCGCGGAACGATCCACCTTGGATGGATCCTTGCCACTGAATGCACCGCCACCATGACGCGCCATGCCGCCATAGGTATCCACAATGATCTTGCGTCCAGTAAGACCACAGTCACCCACTGGACCACCAATGACGAAATTGCCGGTAGGATTGATGAAATAGCGCGTATCCGCATGCAACCATTCCTTGGGCAGTACATGGGTGATGATCTCGTCCATGACAGCCTCACGCAGTTCCTTGAGCCCGATCTCTGGCGAGTGCTGGGTAGACAGTACGACTGCATCAATAGCCACAGGCTTGCTGTCCACATAGCGGAAAGTGATCTGGCTCTTGGCATCGGGGCGCAGCCATGGCAGGATGCGCTTCTTGCGGACTTCAGCCTGACGCTGCACCAGACGGTGGGCGTAGGTAATGGGCGCCGGCATGAATACATCAGTTTCGTTGCTGGCATAACCAAACATCAGGCCCTGATCGCCAGCACCCTGTTCATGGTCATCCGTCTCATCAACACCCATGGCAATATCGGCAGACTGTTTACCGATCGCTGTCAGGACGGCGCATGACTGGGAATCAAAGCCGATCTCGGGGTTGTCATAGCCGATCTCATGCACTACCTTGCGCACCAGCGCTTCGGTATCTACCCATGCACTGGTGGTTACTTCACCAGCCAGCACCACCATACCGGTCTTGACCAGGGTTTCCACTGCCACACGTGACCTTGGGTCCTGTCGCAGCATTTCATCAAGAATGGCATCAGAGATCTGATCAGCCACCTTGTCGGGATGACCCTCTGACACGGATTCAGAAGTAAAGATATAATTTTTGCTCACGTTAAATAGATCCTGTAGCGTAAAGCCAGCCTCTTGCTGACATGATAAATTATAGGACAGACCTGTCGGTCGAAAAACCGTGTTTATTCATTATCTGCTCTAAGGAAACCATCGTGGCTCTAAACAGCGTTAGCTCCGGCAAGAATCTCCCCGATGACTTTCATGTCATCATCGAAATCCCTGCATTCAGCGATCCAGTCAAGTATGAGGTTGACAAGGAAACAGGCGCCCTGTTCGTGGATCGCTTCATGGGAACCGCCATGCAGTATCCATGCAATTATGGCTATATTCCAGCCACTCTCGGGGATGACGGTGATCCTGTCGATGTTCTGGTGCTCGCACCATGGAAACTGCTGTCGGGCTCAGTAGTACGTTGCCGGCCTGTAGGCATGCTGAAAATGGAGGACGAAGCTGGAGGCGATGTCAAGATTCTGGCTGTGCCCGTGGACAAGCTCACCCCTCTGTACAAGCAGGTTAAATGCTATAACGATGTACCCGAAATCCAGCTGGCCCAGATTGCACATTTCTTCCAGCATTACAAGGATCTGGAACCGGGCAAGTGGGTACGCATTGAAGGCTGGGGTACCGTAGACGAAGCTCGCGAAGAAATCATGAAGAGCGTTGCCCAGTACAAAAAATCCTAAACAGCGAAAGCCGGGCTGCCCCGCATGGCTTTGGCCAGAACGGGACAGCCTTGCTCCAGCCTAGTCTGAGGTCTCGATTGCAGTTGCTGCCTGTGAGGTAGCAGCCTCCTGTCTGACCAGCACGCCCTTCTGTACCAGTTCGTTCACCACATTGGACATCTGCTCATGGATGCGCAGGAAGCCAGGCAAGGTCGTGATGACAGATTCTGCATGACGCACGTGCATCTGCCCCTGCTCTTCAGCAGGCACCGCCGTAATCAGATCAAAACGCACCACACCATCCACCAGACTGATGTTGGCGATATTATCTGCATAGACATTATTACTCATGGTCATTTCCCTGGTTTAGTGAATTGAAATCAGAATTGGTAACCAAAGTTCGCGAGAAAACGCTCACGGAAACTTTCAAGGGTAAAACTGTGGTTCTGTGTGCCATGATGCTCGATCTTGATGCCCCCCATGAGTGAAGCAATGCGCCCCGTAGTCACCCAGTCCATATCTTCCATCAGGCCATAAAGCAGGCCGGCCCTGAAAGCATCGCCGCAACCTGTCGGATCACGCACGGCTGCAACCGCCGCTACCGGCACTTCAAGCACTTCGCCATCGGCAAAAATCAGCGAACCTTCAGCGCCACGGGTCACAATGAGCGCTTCTACTCTTTCGGCAAGCTGGGCAAGACTGAGACCGGTTTTCTCCTGCATCATTCTTGACTCGTAGTCATTAAGGGCCAGCCAGCGAGCCTGTTCCACCAGATCCAGCAGCTCAGGGCCATCGAACATGGGTAGACCCTGACCAGGATCAAAAATGAAGGGGATCCCAGCTTCCCTGAACTCTTTTGCATGCTGGATCATGCCATCCTTGCCATCTGGCGCCACAATGCCTATGCGGATACCTGCGTCACGCGGTACATGATTATGCTGGGAAAAAGACATGGCACCGGGATGAAAAGCCGTAATCTGGTTATCATCCATGTCAGTAGTGATATAGGCCTGTGCGGTATAGCTGTCCTCCAGAACATGCAGATAATCCCGACGGATGCCGCAACTGTCCAGCCACTGGGCATAAGGTGTGAAATCCTTGCCCACGGTGGCCATGGGTAAAGGCTGGCCTCCCAGCAACTTCAGGTTGTAGGCAATATTGCCTGCACAGCCGCCATATTCCCTGCGCAGTTCGGGTACAAGAAAGCACACATTCAGAATGTGAACCTGTTCTGGCAGAATGTGATGCCTGAAACGGTCTGGAAACACCATGATGGTGTCGTACGCCATGGAACCACAAATTAACGCTGTCACTCAGTTCTCCTTGATACCTTGGTGATATTCGGCTTCGCTCATGAGATTTTCCAGTTCAGCCGGATCATCAGCCTGAACGGTAAACAGATAGTGCTGCCAGGGATCGTCATTGACATACTCAGGGTGCCTCAGCAGTTCAGCATTGACCGCGACAATGACACCAGCTACAGGGCAGTGAACATCAGATGCCGTTTTCACAGACTCAACCACAGTGCAGGGTTCTCCTGCCGCGCAACGCCGCCCCTTTTGTGGCAGTTCCACATAGACCAGATCACCCAGCGACTCCTGGGCAAAATTACTGATGCCCACATCAAGAAGGCCGTCTTCCCTTACCCTGACCCATTCATGGGTAGCTGCAAACCTTAGATTATCCTGACTTGCCATCACAAGTTTCTCCTGTCAATTCGCATACTTAAACCAGAGGCTACTCAAAGATCTGGCAGGGGCTCAAAAAGCCCCCTGATGTCATTTTCGTCAAACTTGTCCAGTGCCGAGGCATCCTCTGAAAGGATAGTGGCTGCCAGATCTGCTTTACGCCCCTGCAGCGCCAGCATTTTTTCTTCTATGCTGCCCTCAACAATCAGTTTGTAAACAAAAACGGGCTTGGTCTGGCCTAATCGGTGTGCACGGTCCGTCGCCTGGTTTTCCACAGCAGGATTCCACCACGGATCATAGTGAATGACCGTATCAGCCGCGGTAAGGTTCAGTCCGGTGCCACCCGCTTTGAGGCTGATCAGGAATACCGGGATTTCCCCCGACTGGAAACGCTCAATGACTTCTCCCCTGTTCTGGGTTTCTCCTGTCAGCACCACATAGGGAATCGCATTTTTTTCGAGTTCAGCCGCGATCAGATCCAGCATGGAGGTAAACTGCGAAAATACCAGCATCCGCCGGTCTTCCTCAATCAGTTCCTTCAGCATCGCCATCAGCAGTTCAAGCTTGGCACTCTCACTAACCTTGCGTGCACTATCCAGTTTGAGCAGGCGCGGATCACAGCATACCTGCCTGAGTTTGAGAAGGGCATCCAGAATCACAATCTGGCTTCTGGAAAAACCTTTCTCCGCAATCGCATTCCTGACGCGCTCATCCATAGCAATGCGCACTGTTTCATACAGATCGCGCTGTCCTGATTCAAGCTCGAGCTTGCGGATGATAATGGTCTTTTCAGGAAGGTCAGCAGCAACCTCTTCCTTGCGACGCCGGAGGATGAAGGGCTTGAGACGCCGCGCCAGCAGGTCGCGCCGCATGACATTACCCTGTTTCTCTATCGGAGTACGCCAGATGCGGCTGAAGCTGCGCTCATCGCCAAGAAAATCGGGCAGGAGAAAATCGAACTGTGCCCAGAGTTCACCAAGGTGATTTTCCACAGGGGTACCGGTGAGACACAGGCGGTGACGGGTATTGAGTTTGCGGATAACCTGGGCGGCCAGACTGCTGGCATTCTTGACCTGCTGGGCTTCGTCAAGAATCAGATAGTGATATTCATAGGCTGACAGTGTCTTGATATCGCGCCACAGGAGCGGATAGGTCGTCAGGATGACATCGTGCTGCGGAATCTGGCTGAACAGCTGCTTCCTGCCTGGTCCCTGCAACACCAGAAAACGCAAACCCTCAGCATGGCGCTGCATTTCCTGCCGCCAGTTATAGATCAGCGAGGTAGGCAGGACAATCAGCACAGGCCGATCCAGCCTGCCTTCAGCCTTCTCGATACAGAGATGCGCCAGCGTCTGGGCGGTTTTACCCAATCCCATATCATCCGCCAGAATACCCCCCAGCTGCTGGGATCTGAGAAACTGCAGCCAGGCCACTCCCTCCTGCTGATAGGGACGCAGGGAAAGTGAAAAACCTTCAGGCTGCGATACCGAAGTCAGACGTTCCGAGCCTGAAAGCAACCGGGCCAGTTGCTGTACGGCCCGGGCTCCACTCACCGTCCAGTCTGGCAGTTCTGCAAGCTCGCTCAGCCGCCATGCATCCTGTCTGGATATACGCATGGAGGCACCAGGGGTCTCGAAAAGATCAATGAGTGTTCGCGCCAATGGCTTAAGCCGGTGAGCAGGCACATAGACAGCATCGCCATTGGGCAGGTGAAGCGCCACGGGAAGATCATCCTGAATCCTGTCAATGGAACGCCCTTCGAGCCAGCGCTTGTCGCGCTTGAAAAGATCATCCAGCAATGGGGCCAGCGCCAGACGCTGACCATCCACCACGATGCCCATACTCAGCGTGAACCAGCCATCTTCTTCTTCCTGGAGCGCCATTTCCCAGTTATCAATTTCAACCTTGCGATGGCGAAAATCCCGGGGCATATGAATACGCCAGCCAGCAGCCTTGAGCTGAGGAATGGTATCACTCATGAAAGCGGGCCACTCGGATTCACTTTCCAGGGCATGCACCTGCATGTCGGCACTGGTGACCTTGACCATATGAGGCACGACCACAGGTTTAAGCCCGTAATCCTGAAGGGATTTTACCAAGGCCAGTTCACGTGGAACATCGCGTAGCAGCCTGACAGCCTCTCCTTTGCGCATCACGTTTTCTTCAGCAGTATATCCGGCTCCCTTGACCTCAACATCGCCATAAAGAAATCCAGGCATGGCAAGATCTGCCAGCATATGCTGCTGGTTATATTCCCCAAACCTGAGAAAACCATAAACGCGCACTGTCATCAGATTGAGCACAGGCACCGGCTCTGTGGCAATGATCTGCATGGGAGGCGCTTCAGGAATCGGCAGAGCCGGCAACTGCTCGGCAAAGACACTCTGGACAACCTGCGCATCCTTTTCATTCAGCGGAGGAATATCCAGTATCTGCGCCACTACCGCAGCAGGATAGGGGAAGTGTACTTTTGACAGCGTCCTTTGTGCCTGATCCAGTTGCCATACATCACCAAGGACCAGTATATCGTCGGTACCAGCATCAGTTTCAATGCGTGGAATGATATGGTTGTCCAGATCCCGGCGCCAGACAATACAGCCCTCAAGATCCCGCTCTGCCGCCGCAACAAAAACAAATCTGCCCTGCTGGCGTACAACCAGTCTGCCGGTTGCCAACGCTGCCTGAATGATTTCAGATCCCATTGCGCCCTGCAGAGGGCGTCCACCATGCCCCTGACACGACCAGATCATCTGCAACAGAGGCAGATCTTCTGCTGCAAGAAACTGGGGCGGCGCCTGCCGTTGCACGGCAATTCTTTCCAGTCCTGTCCAGTATTCTGTATCAGCATCCGATATACCAGACTCATCAGGTTTTGCCTTCAGCAGTTCAATCTGCCAGCCAGCAGACAGACTGTCATCCATGGTTTTCAGCAGGTAATACAGCGCCTGCTGACGGCCCTTAGCCATTTTTTTGGCAGGTGCAGTGACTTTCTGCAGTTTTT
>JBEBBU010000127.1:0-9785 GCA_041158225.1 Pseudomonadota bacterium
GAAATCCGAAAAAGCTGCATTGCAGGGTGCAGCCAGCATCAAGGAAAAGCTGGAAAAAGCAAAACTTGACCTGGAAAGTGCTGGCCGTTCCGGTGATCTGACCCGTATGTCAGAACTTCAGTATGGAGAGATTCCCAAACTGCAACGGGAGCTTGAATCTGCTGCACAGCTGGAGGTTCAGGAAACCAAGCTGTTGCGCAACAAGGTCACTGAGGATGAAATTGCCGAGGTAGTCTCCAAATGGACCGGCATACCTGTGAGCAAGATGCTGGAAGGTGAGAGGGAAAAACTTCTGCGTATGGAGGATAATCTGGCAAAACGGGTGATCGGACAGAGCGAGGCTATCAGCGCTGTGTGCAATGCCATCCGGCGTTCACGGGCTGGCCTTTCCGATCCAAAACGTCCCAATGGTTCGTTTCTGTTTCTCGGGCCTACAGGTGTGGGTAAAACCGAATTGTGCAAAGCTGTTGCAGAATTCCTCTTCGATACGGAAGAAGCACTGGTACGCATTGATATGTCAGAATTTATGGAAAAACACTCTGTAGCCCGCCTGATTGGCGCTCCTCCAGGTTATGTAGGTTATGAAGAGGGGGGATATCTGACAGAAGCCGTCAGACGCAAACCATACTCAGTGATCCTGCTGGATGAAGTAGAAAAGGCGCATCCTGATGTCTTCAATGTACTGCTGCAGGTGCTGGATGATGGCCGTCTGACAGATGGTCAGGGAAGAACGGTCGATTTCAGGAATACAGTAGTAGTCATGACCTCAAATCTTGGTTCATCCAGAATACAGGAACTGGCTGGAGAGGCTAATTATGAGGACATGAAAGCCGAAGTCATGGACATTGTGTCCCAGTATTTCAGGCCTGAGTTTATCAATCGCATTGATGAGGCTGTGGTATTTCATCCACTTGGCAAACAGGAAATCCGGCGGATTGCCAGTGTCCAGATACAGCATCTGCGTCAGCGATTGCAGCAGGCAGATTATGAACTTCAGGTCAGTGATGCCCTTCTGGATCATCTGGGAAGCATCGGATTTGACCCCGTATATGGTGCGAGACCACTTAAAAGAGCCATACAGCAGCAACTGGAAAATCCACTGGCTACCGATCTGTTACAGGGACGGTTTTTACCGGGTGATATCATCAGTGCTGACTGGGCAGAGGGCAGGCTGGTCATAACGAAAGGTTAATTTCCCGCCTGTCTGGTTCTAAGGCGCATGGAAAGATCGATAGCCCTGACATGTTTGGTCAGGGCTCCGATAGATATGTAATCAACACCGGTAGCGGCAACATCACGGATATTACCAAGGTCAATGTTACCGGAGGCTTCCAGTTCCGCCTTGCCAGCAGTTGTTACCACCGCCATTTTCAACGTATCCAGATCGAAATTGTCCAGAAGAATTCTCTCGCAACCGTGTGCAAGTGCCTGTTCAAGTTCATCCAGTGATTCAACCTCAATTTCTATCAGTACATCAGGGTGCTGTTTTCTGGCAATGGTAAGAGCATGAGCAATCGATCCTGCTGCCACAATATGGTTTTCCTTGATGAGGATGGCATCATAAAGTCCATGGCGATGGTTGTGGCATCCTCCACAGCTGACCGCATATTTCTGCACTTCCCTGAGGCCTGGAAGCGTTTTTCGGGTATCCAGAATCCTGACAGGCAATCCCCTCACAGCCTCGGCGTAGAGTGATGCACAAGTGGCAGTTGCTGACATTGTCTGCAGGATATTGAGTGCTGTCCGTTCCGCGCTTAAAAGATGCCTAGCGTTACCATGAAATTCACACAGACATTGATCTGCGCTGATGCTGTCACCATCAGCAAAATGCCAGGTAATGGCAAGTGATGAATCCACAAGGCGCAGTGTTTCCGTAAACCATTCCGTTCCGCACAGAACCATGGCTTCCCTTGTCCGCACACTGCCATAAGCCTTGACATCCTCTGGAATAATACCTGCAGTCAGGTCACCCGAACCTATATCTTCATGCAGCCATTGATGGAGGATATGAAGATCCGGATGTACCTGTTTCATGTTACTTCCCTGATTTAGCAGATTTCTTGGCTTTAGGTGCAGGCTTTTCTTCGGTAATCAGGCCTTTAAGCTTGGCCCTTTCCGAATTTCTGTCAATTTCACTCATCGCAATCAGACCTTTGGCAGTGAGATAGCCATCATTGCCCCATGCCTTTTCACTGGTAAACTCTGAGAGGAAACGCTCCAGTCCATCCACCCGGCCCAGATGCTGTCCCTTGACATAAAGATAGAGGGGACGTGAAACATGATATTCCTGACTGGCAATGGTCTGGTAACTTGGTTTGGCACCATCTATGGCTATCGGAGTAATATCTGCGACATGTTCGTTCAGTTGCTGAAAACTGAAGATGGCAAGTGCAGGTGAGCCCTTGACCAGATGATTGACGACAGAACGGTCCGCATCTTCAATATATGCGCCATCCTCACGTATTCCCTGGCAAAGCCTGTCAAACTTCGACTGGTTCATCGCCTGTATCTGTGCCATGGTGGGGAAACTGGCGCAACCTGGTACAAGTACGTCCTCAATAAAGGCATCCCTTGTTCCACTACTTTTGGGAGGACCATAGACAGTAATTGGCGTATCAGGCAATGCGGGGTTAATTTCGCTCCATTTCTTATGGGGATTCGCTACCATACGTTCACAGAAACGACAGAAAGGATCCGGTACCGTACGTGCCAAAGCAAGATAGATCTCCTTGCTGGTCAGGGAGAAGCTTTTGTTGCCAAGCGCCTGACCCATCACAACACCGTCGTAACCTACCTTGAGACTGATGACATCTTTGACGCCATTAGCATCGCATTCTGCGATTTCAGCGTTTTTCATCGGTCTGGAGGCGAAGGCAATATCCGGAGTCAATGGTCCTGAACCCTCACAGAATACCTTGATGCCGCCGCCAGTTCCCGTCGATTCAATCTTTGGACGTCTTACACCCTGTGAAGACAGTCTGTCTGCCACTGCAACGCCATAAGGTGACATCGTGGTCGAGCCTACGGCCAGTACATAAGGTCGGCCAAAATCTGCAAGCACGGCAGTACTGAGGCCGGCTAGCAGCATAGAAAATAGAAATGGTATTTTTTTCATCTGTTATTCCAATTACGGGCATCTAAAAATGGAAAACCCGCCATAGGCGGGTTTTCTCACGAGCCTTCCCTGCGTGAGCAGGAAAGGCAGATCTGATGGTCTTACCCGACCAGGAATCAGTCACCCATCCAGATCAGTTCTACACGACGGTTCTTGGCACGATCCGCTTCATCATGTTCCTTGACCAGCGGATATTCTTCACCATAGCCCTTGGCATAGAGATTGTTGGTAACGCCCTGAGCCTTCAGATACTCGGCCACCGAGTGGGCACGACGTACTGACAGCTTCATATTGTACTCGTTGGTACCTTCTGTTGAAGTGTGACCAGCAACTTCAATATCACGCTTTTCAGGGAATACGGAGAGGTCACCGGCAACACCCTGCAGTACCTGCTTGGCACCTTCGGTCAGTTCCGCAGAATTGTACTTGAAGTTGACACCGCGCAGCTCGATGCGGACGAGACAGCCATCACTGTCCACCTTGGCGCCCTTGATAGTACCAGGACACTTGTCGACGCAGTCATCAACACCGTCACCGTCAGCGTCGCTGGAGGCACATGAAGCTTCAGCAGCTACGGGAGCAGGCTTGGCAGGCTGTGGCTTGTCACCGAAAGGTACTACAAAACCTACATTGACGGTGACGCCATTCAGGTTGCTGGACAGTGCATTATTGCCATACATGGATCCTGCGCCACTGTTAGTATCAAGCGTGGCACGATAGCGCACATCCGTACGCAGCAGGAAATTGTCATTGACTTCGTAATTGGTACCCAGACCTGCTTCACCCAGGAACAGGGTATCACGGTTACCACCGTTACCCAGCGTACCAGCACCAGCAGCTACAACTGCGTAGGGCTGGAAGGCACCACGAGCGAAGTAGTACTGGAGATCTACCAGACCACCGAACATATCGGCCTGATAGTTACCGAATGCTGCCTTGCCGGCAGCGCCCTGAACAGGTGAACCCTGCCAGTGATTCCAGATCGGGCGAACTTCAACATTGAAGTTTTCGTCCAGTATCTTGCCGATACCCAGACCAGCGCCCCACTGACGCTGTGCGAAAACATTGATATCACCGTTGTAGGTGTACTCTCCAACAGGGGAGACATACCAGCGGTCATCCAGGAAACTTTCAGCTGCAATCGCGGAACCTGTCGCTGCAACGACGAGACCCAGCGTGCACAATGTGCGTTTGATCATTACCAGTCTCTCCATGAAGAGTATTCAGAAAAAAACAACAAAGTCATAAAAAATACAACAACGCCATACTAAATCAGCGCGCAAGAAAAAAGCAAGCATTTGCGGCATCAAAAAGCCGCCATTGTGTCTCATGATACTTTTTTATGGAACTTTTGTCACACGTGAAGCAGGGAAACAGCAGCTGAAGCAGCTTCCTTTGCCAAGCTGGCTGTCGATCCTGAGTTCACCATCATGTCTCAGCAGGGCGTGTTTGACGATGGCCAGTCCCAGTCCAGTACCTGGTCTGGTCTGGGCATGAATGCCGTCAACCCGGTAAAAACGTTCGGTAAGTCTTGGAATGTATTCTCTTGGTATGCCTGGACCATTGTCTGCAATATCAATCCGTGCTTCAGAATCACTGACATTCCAGACCACATCAATCTGTCCGTCGGCTGGCGTGTATTTGATGGCATTAAGTATGAGATTGGAAACGGCGCTGCGCAGGTCGGCTTCATTACCAAGAATTCCCTTGTCTGTACGGATATCAAGACAGATTCTGGCGTGCGACTGGGGAATCTGGTCAAAGTCTTCACAGAGCGATTGCAGCATTTCGGGAATATCAATGGGTTCAGGCGTCTGAACTTCGCCTGACTCAAGTCTGGTCAGTGCCAGAAGATCGTCAATCAACTGTTGCATTCTTGCTGTCTGCTGCTCCATGCGATTGAAAATTTTTCCATAGCGTGCAGGCAGTGGCATTTCACTGTCCATATCAGAAAGTGTTTCAACGTATCCTCTGAGGACGGTCAGTGGGGTGCGCAGTTCATGCGAAACATTGGCGACAAAATCTGAACGTACCCGCTCCATGAAGCGAAGCTGGGTGACATCCTGGGCGATGAGAAGTCTTGAATCCTCGCCATAAGGTACGATCCGGATTTCCAGCTGTATGCCATCATTGACGGGGGAGGGCATATTGATGGTCGCTGATTCCTGTGTCTGCCTGATATAGGCAGCAAAGCGTGGGTGACGGATAAGATTGGTGACGGGCTGTCCCAGATCCTCGCGCCTCAGGTTCAGCAGGCTGGCAGCCGCATCATTGAACCAGTCAATTTCATCACGGTTTCCCAGTATGACGGTAGCATCAGGAAGCGCTGCAGTAGCTGTTCTGAAGCGATCCAGCATGCGTAGCAGCTGTTTCTTGCGTCTGCGATTCCTGCGTCTGAGCTTGAAAATGAGATAATAGATTTCTTCCCAGATGCCAGTGGCATGTGGAGCCTGATTAATCTGGCCTTTCTGCAGCCATTGCAGAAGCCGCTTTATATGTAGAAGGTGATGACCAAGATAGATGACAGAGGAAACCGAAAAGGCGAGCAGCAGGTTCCCGGTCAGGCGGGCAAGTATCAGTGAAACCAGCAGTATGAGAAAGAGAGAATATCTTTCCGAACGCCACAGCCCGTACATCTTCAGTCACTGCTTTCGGAAAACCGGTAACCAAAGCCCCTTACGGTCTGTATCATGTTTTCATTGCCCTGTTCAGAGAGCACTTTCCTCAGACGCCTGATGTGAACATCAACGGTTCTTTCCTCGATAAAGCTGCTTCGGCCCCAAACCTGGTCAAGCAACTGGGCACGGCTATATACCTTGTCTGGATGGGTAATGAAAAATGCCAGTAAACGGTATTCTGTAGGACTGAGTGTAATAGCTGTTCCACCCTGAAGCACCCTGTGTTCTTCCATGTCCACCACAATGTTGCCAGCCTCGATACGTCCCATTTTTCCGAGACGGGAACTCCTGCGCAGGACTGCCCGGATTCTGGCGACAAGCTCACGTGGTGAAAAAGGTTTCGTCATGTAGTCATCCGCGCCTACATCAAGTCCCCTTATCATATCTTCTTCTTCGCCCCTTGCCGTTAGAAGGATGATAGGAATTTCTGCAAAGTTTTCATCCTTTTTCAGCCTTCTTGCCCATTCTACACCGCTCATGCCTGGTAGCATCCAGTCCAGAAGAATAAGGTCAGGTAGCCTGTCATTGATACGGCTTAAGGCTTCCTGTACATCACCCGCCAGATCAACATTAAACCTGGCCTGTTCCAGGACCAGTGCCAGCATTTCCCTGATGGCATCCTCATCATCAACAATCAGTATGTTGAGTTCGCTCATTGCCCTTGTCTCAGCTAGAATACAAGCCTCCTAAGTTATGTGCAAAATATTACGTTAACATGACATTCTGTAACAAAGCGTTCCTCAGGACGTTTTTAACGTCATTTATCCTGTCTCTGATGTCTCCACAGACTCAGGCGCAATCTTCTGCCGAAGCTAGTGCTGTCCAAGGCCTGAATCGTGTCCAGCACTTCGTTATCATCTATCAGGAAAATTACAGCTACGACAGCCTCTACGGGGGATGGGAGGGCACTGATGGCTGGCTGAATACAACTGGCAGATATTTTCCCCAGCAGGGTCAGGATGGAAAAGCTTTCAAATGTCTTCACCAGATTGCGCCAATGCTGGCCAGTCCACCGCTTGCAGCAACCTGTCATGATACAGGGCACGACATTCACAGCGCATTCAGCAACGAGCCATTCCCTGTTGATGTGTGGTATCCTGAAAATCTCCCGACCTGTCCGGAAGGAAAACCGGGCGGGTGCACACCTGATCTGGTGCACAGCTTCTATACGGAGCAGTATCAGATTCACGACGGTGCCATGGATCGCTTCGCTACCGGTAGTGATGCCAGTGGTCTTGCCATGGGTCATTACCAGACACACAGGCTTCCTGTTTACCGTTATCTTCACCAGCCTGACCATCCTCACTATGTGATTTTTGACCGCTGGTTTCAGGCAGCGTTTGGCGGTTCATTTCTTAACCATCAGTGGCTGATAGCGGCTGCAACGCCATTTTTTGCCGGCGCAGAGCAGAGCGGTGACAGGGATCTTCACAGCCGTGTAGACAGTTCTGGCATGTCCATCAAGACACCACTTTATCATCCTCTGACCGAGGTCAGAGCCGGGTTGCTGACAGCCCGTTGTGACGCGGTTGACCGTCTGGATCGTGCCTGCGGCGATTTTGCTGTGGGTTCTGTACAGCCATGGTTTCAGCCATACAGGCCTGGAACACCAGACTGGATGCGACTGCAGCCCCTCAGGCATCCGTCACTGGCTGACCGTCTGCTGGCTGCCGGTATCAGCTGGGCCTGGTTTTCAGGCGGCTGGAGTAATGCCAGCGGTGCGGTAGGGCAGTCAGGGTGGAGTAATGGTGAAGGACCACGCTGTAGTGATCCATCGACCATGGCTGGTGCCGTCTATCCCTATTGTCCTGACAGGAGCTTCCAGTTTCATCATCAACCATTCAACTATTTTGCTCTCTTGGATCCTTCTACAGCACAGGGAAGCAGGCTGCGCCAGGAACACCTGAGAGATGAACAGGATTTTATCAGCAGGCTGGACAAGTCAACCATGGACTGCCAGTTGCCGGCTGTCAGCTTTGTCAAGCCGCTTGGCATTGAGAATGAGCATCCTGGTTATGCCAGTGAGTACAGAGGGAGCAGACATCTTGTCAGTCTGATTGACAAGGTTCAAAGCAGCGTATGTGCGGCAGATACCGTGGTGATGGTGACTTACGACGAATTTGGGGGATATTGGGATCATGTGGCGCCGCCGGGACAGGGCCATACCCATCCTCTGGCTGATGAATGGGGGCCAGGTACAAGAATACCTGCCCTCATGATCTCACCACTTCTGCCGAAACCCTTTGCGGTTGACAGTGATGTCAGGGATTCAACGACCATACTGGCAACGCTTGAGCACCGCTTCGGGTTGAGCCCACTGGGAAGAAGGGATGCTGTCGTCAGGGATCTCTCAGCGGCATTGACCGGAAAAGATCCTGTCAGAAAACAAACTCAGCCATGACGGGCGCGTGATCGGAAGGTCTTTCCAGCTTGCGTGGTGCACTGTCTATCCAGCAGCCACGACACTGTTGCCGGATACCTTCTGATACAAGCATATGATCAATGCGCAGCCCATGATTGCGCCGGAAACCTGCAGCCCTGTAATCCCACCAGGAAAAACTGGCTTCATCCTGATCAAACAGGCGGAATGCATCACTTAAACCGAGTTCGAGCCAGCCATGATATTCCTCACGCTCGGCAGCACTGCAGAGAATTTTTCCTTCCCAGAGAGCGGGGTCATACACATCACGGTCTTCGGGAGCAAGATTGAAATCCCCCATAACAACGACTCTGGCATGCTGTTGTAACTCCTGTGCCAGAAGATCCCGCATGTTTCTCATCCACTGGAGTTTGTAGCGATATTTTTCTGATCCCACCTCACTTCCGTTAGGCACATAGAGATTGATCAGTCTGACCTGATCCATACTGGCGCGTATGATGCGTTTCTGATCATCGCCCCAGCTGTCAGGGCAGGTTTCGATCTGGTCGAGTGTCTGACGGGAAAGCAGGGCAACGCCGTTATAGGTTTTTTCTCCACTAAAACATGCCTGATAACCCGCATCCTGCAGTGCAGACAGCGGGAACAGTGCATCAGTGACCTTGGTTTCCTGCAGGGCCACGATATCCGGCTGGTTAACATGCAGCCAGTCGATCAGTTGCTCAAGCCTGACCCTGAGCGAGTTGACATTCCACGAAGCTATTTTCACTACCATCCCTTCCTGATCTGGCTTAATTTTTGCGTCACTCTGGGCGATAATCCACATTCACAAACTGAAAATCAGCAAAGGAACAGCCACCATGCACAAGATAACGCTCATCCCCGGGGATGGTATCGGTCCTTCCATTTCAGATGCCGCTGTCCGCGTACTGGAAGCTACTGGCGTAGCTATTGAATGGGACAGGCAGCTTGCTGGTATGGCTGCAGTTGAAAAATACGACAATCCCCTGCCTGATGCAACGCTGGCGTCCATCCGTAGCAACCGTGTATGTTTCAAGGGACCACTGACCACACCCGTAGGTGGTGGCTATCGAAGTGTCAATGTTACCCTGCGCCAGGCTTTCAATCTTTACGCCAATGTAAGACCAGCACTTTCTTTTGAAGGCACGAATGTGGCGAATGATCACGTAAATCTGGTCACCATCAGAGAAAACACCGAAGGTCTGTATGCAGGTATCGAGCATTTCATCACGGTTGACCAGAAGCGTATTGCGGCAGAGAGCATCGCTGTCATCACGCGTGAAGGTTCAGAACGTATCATCCGCTATGCTTTTGAATATGCACGCAAGACGGGAAGAAAGAAGGTCACTCTGGTTCATAAGGCGAATATCCTCAAGTGTACTTCAGGACTGTTTCTGGAAATTGGCCGGGAGATCGCGCCTGAATATCCGGACATCGCCTTTGATGACAGGATTGTGGATGCCTGCTGCATGCAGCTGGTGATGAAGCCAGAGATTTTTGATGTTATTGTGACGACCAATCTTTTTGGCGATATCATTTCAGACCTTGCTTCTGGTCTGGTGGGAGGACTTGGCCTTACCGCAGGTGCCAATAT
>JBEBBU010000128.1:0-14713 GCA_041158225.1 Pseudomonadota bacterium
TGCATATTCAAAGCATTTCTCAGGCCAAACATCTATTTTCATATAAAACAATAACTTGAAATTCGCCGCATACCGTAAAATGTCAGACTCTTGACGTTTTATCCGGCATGGGGCGCTGGTAGGCGTCATGTGTTAGCATGACAGCTATTAATGGCAGGAGCGTGAATCCCATGCACATACTTCTCAGCAACGACGATGGCTATGCCGCCGAGGGCCTGAAGGCACTGGCGGAAGCACTGGCCCCCCTGGCACGCCTCACCATCGTGGCCCCCGAGCGCAACCGTTCCGGCGCCAGCAACTCGCTCACTCTGGATCTGCCACTGCGTGTCAGCCGCACGGAAGGCGGCATCTACAAGGTGGATGGCACCCCGACTGACTGCGTGCATCTGGCCGTCACCGGCCTGCTGGAACAGGAACCCGACATGGTGGTGGCGGGCATTAACCACGGCGCCAATCTTGGCGACGATGTCATCTATTCCGGTACCGTGGCAGCGGCCACTGAAGGGCGCTTTCTCGGCCTGCCCGCCATGGCCATTTCACTGGTGTCATTCCAGCCGCTGCATCTTGGCACCGCAGGCCGGGTAGCCGCTACCCTGGTGCAGCGCCTGCGCGAGCATCCCCTGCCCGCCGACACCCTGCTCAATGTCAATGTACCTGACCTGCCCTGGGATGAGCTGCGCGGCTTCAGGTCGACCCGCCTTGGCGCCAGGCACCGTGCCGAGCCGGTGGTGCGGGAAAAGGATCCGCGTGGCCGCGACATCTACTGGGTAGGCTGCGCTGGTGCCGAATCCGATGCCGGGCCCGGCACCGATTTCCATGCCATCCGTGAAGGCTGCGTCTCGGTCACGCCGCTGCAGATCGATCTCACGCGCTATGAGCAGATCGATGCCATTGCATCCTGGCTGCCGGATTGAGCCCTGAATGTGCTAGAGTAGCCTGGTAATCACTGGCTGATTCTGGATACGGATGCAATCATCGCTGACTGGCTCGGGTATGACCTCACCACGCGTACGCGAACGCATGGTGCAGCGTCTGCGCGAGCAGGGAATCCGCGATGAACGCGTGCTGGAGGTCATGCTGGCCACACCGCGGCACATCTTTGTGGAAGAGGCCTTTGCCAGCCGCGCCTACGATGACAATGCCCTGCCCATAGGACTCGGCCAGTTCATCTCCCAGCCCTACATCGTGGCACGCATGACTGAACTGCTGCTACAGCATACCCCACTGCAGCGCGTGCTGGAAATTGGCACCGGATCCGGCTACCAGCTGGCGGTGCTGGCGCAGCTGATTCCGACTGTCTATTCCCTGGAACGCATCTATCCGCTGCAGCAGCGCGCCAGACGCTGCCTGCAGTCGCTGCAGCTGCGCAACGTGCTGATGCGCTATTCCGACGGCATGGAAGGCTGGGCCCAGCACGCCCCCTATGATGCCATCCTGCTGACGGCAGCCCCACTGGAAGTACCCGCGGTCCTGCTGGAACAGCTGGCACCCGGTGGCTGCCTGCTGGCCCCGGTGGGCGAAGCCGGCGCCCAGAAACTGTTCCGCATCACCCGTCTTGAGGATGGTTTCCGCAGCGAAACGCTTGAGACCGTGAGCTTTGTGCCGCTTCTGCCAGGTACCCAGTAGCCCCCTCTTTTTTCATCCAGCGAGACAGGCAGCATGACCACCCCTCACCTATCTGCCCTGATCCAGCCGCAAGTCATTGCCGTCTTTGGCGCAAGCCCGAGACCCGACTCGGTGGCAGGCCAGGTCTACCGCAACCTCCGTGCCGCCGGTTTCCATGGGCAGCTCTATCCGGTCAATCCCAAGCGCGATACCCTGGATGGCCTGCCCTGTTACCCGGATCTGTCAGCCCTGCCGCAACCGGCGGAACTGGTGGTGATTGCCACCCCGGCCGCCACCGTACCGGCCATCATCCGTCACTGTGGTGAACAGGGCGTACCCGCCGCCATTGTCCTGTCCGCCGGCTTTTCTGCCCAGGATCCAGACGGCCCCGAACTCAAGGCAGAGATGCTGGCAGCGGCGCGCCATGCCGGCATCCGCCTGCTGGGACCCAACTGCCTTGGCCTGATGCGCCCGAGTCTGGGCATGAATGCCACTTTCAGCCTCAATCAGGGACATACCGGCTCTCTGGCCCTGATCTCCCAGTCCGGTGCCATCTGTACCGCCATCCTCGACTGGGCCGATACCCACGGCATTGGTTTCTCGCTGATGGCCTCCATCGGTGAAGCCAGTGACATCGGCTTTGCCGAACTGCTGGATTTTCTGGTCGAGGATGAAGAAACGCGCAGCATCCTGCTCTATATCGAAGGCATCCGCGAGGCAGCCCCATTCCTGCACAGCCTGCGCAAGGCCGCCAGACGCAAACCCGTCATTGTCATCAAGTCAGGACGCTTTGCCGAGGGTTCCCGTGCCGCCATGACCCATACCGGCGCCCTGGTGGGTGCCGATGGTGTATTTGATGCCGCACTGCGCCGGGCCGGCGTGGTACGCGCCACCACCATTGCCCAGCTGTTTGCGGCCGCCCAGCTGCTGTCCGGCCCGCACCGGGTGCAGGGCGAGCGTATCGCCATTGTCACCAATGCCGGCGGCCCCGGGGTCATGGCCACCGATGCCATCATTGAACGCGGCCTGAAACTGGCTGAACTGGCACCGGCGACCCTGGCCAGCCTGGATGGCCAGCTCCCGGGTTTCTGGTCGCACGCCAACCCGGTGGATATTCTTGGCGATGCGCCACCGCAGCGTTATGCCGCTGCCGTCAGCGCCTGCCTGGCCGATCCTGGTGTCGACGGGCTGCTGGTCATGCTGACCCCCCAGGCCATGAGCGCCCCCACCGCCGCCGCCCAGGCCGTCGTGGAAGCCGCCCGCAGCAGTGACAAACCGGTACTCAGCTGCTGGCTGGGCGCCAGCCAGGTGGCTGAGGCACGCCATGTGTTTGAAGCAGCCCACCTGCCCACCTTCCCCAATCCTGAAAGTGCCATTGATGCCTTCAGCTTTCTGGCCCAGTACCAGCGCAACCAGAGCCTGCTGGCAGCCTCACCCGAAGCTTTTACTCCCACTGCCGTATGCGCGGAAGGCATGGCCATCGTGGCAGCAGCCCAGGCTGAAAGCCGTCATCTGCTGAGTGCTGAAGAAACAAGGGCACTGCTGGCGCTGTTCGACTTCCCGCTGCTGCCTATGGCAGTAGCCACCTCCGCCGAGGCAGCGCAGCAGGCAGCAGCGGCCATGGGCTATCCGGTGGTGCTGAAAATCCGCTCACCAGATATCACCCATAAATCGGATGTGGATGGCATCCGCCTGCATCTGGCCGATGCTGATGCCGTGGCCGAGGCTTACCACGCCATTCAGGCCAGTGCCCGCCAGCACCGGCCCGATGCCAGACTGGCCGGCGTCACCGTGGAAAAGATGTACAACGGTCATCATGGCCGGGAACTGCTGCTCGGCGTCAGCCAGGATCCGGTCTTTGGTCATGTCATCAGCTTTGGTGCCGGCGGCGTGAGCGTGGAAGTCACGCGGGATCAGGCCCTGACCCTGCCGCCGCTGGACCGGACACTGGCTCTGCAACTGATCAGCCAGACCCGCATCAGCAGGCTGCTGCCTGCCTACCGTAATGTACCTGCCGCTGCCGTGGATACACTGGTGGATGCCCTGATCAGTGTCTCGAGGCTGGTCTGTGCCGTGCCTGCCATCCAGGAAATGGACATCAATCCACTGCTACTGGATGCAGAAGGTGCCTACGCCCTGGATGCGCGTATCATCGTGAGCGCAGGCGCTGCTCAAGACGCGCCAGCACACTAGCACTGTCCGTATTCCCCTGCCGCCAGGCTGGCGGCAGGGATACCGGCTGCTTCTGCAACAAACCTTCCGGGAAATAGATCCTGATCACGATCTGGCGCAGTGCTTTCAGCATAGGCAGGGAAGCATCCTGCTGGAGTTTGCGGATCAGGGCGGGAATATGGAAGCGCAACTGGGTAGCGTAGGCCATCTGCTCGACATAAAGTACGATACGCTGGCCATCAGCATCCACCACACAGCTGTGGCAGTGCGGCTCAAGGGAAAAAGGCAGAGCCTCACGGATACGCGTGAGCACCTGCGCATGCAGCGCAAGGCGCCCACTCAGAGAGGCGGCAGCCGCAACGGCGAATGGGGTATTAACGCGTTGCAGAAATGGGACGCATATAGCTGATCGGGGCGGGCTCGGCCTCATCCTCGAAGGTGACCAGTTCCCAGGCATCCTGATTGGCCAGCAGGGTACGCAGCAGCAGATTGTTCAGGCCATGACCCGACTTGTGACCGGTAAAGGAACCGATCAGGCTGTGGCCCAGCAGGTAGAGGTCACCGATGGCATCCAGAATCTTGTGCTTGACGAACTCGTCTGCATAGCGCAGGCCTTCTTCATTGAGGATGCGGTAATTGTCCACCACGATGGCATTCTCCATGCTTCCCCCCAGCGCCAGCCGGTTCTTGCGCAGGATTTCGATATCCCGCATGAAGCCGAAGGTACGCGCACGTGCCACTTCCTTGACGAAAGAGGTGGAAGAGAAATCAATGCTGGCCGTCTGCGTGTCCTTGTGAAAGGCCGGATGGTCAAAGTCGATGCTGAATGTAACCTTGAAGCCCTCGTAAGGTTCAAACTGCGCCCATTTGTCACCATCCTCAACCCTGAGCGACTGCCTGATACGGATAAACTGCTTGGGCACATCCTGCTCCAGGACACCAGCGGACTGGATGAGGAACACGAAGGGACCGGCACTACCGTCCATGATGGGCACTTCAGGTGCACTCACATCGACATAGGCATTGTCGATACCCAGACCTGCAAAAGCAGACAGCAGGTGCTCGACCGTAGAAATACGCACATCACCCGACACCAGCGTCGTTGACAGGGTGGTCTCACCCACACAGTCAGGACGGGCGTCGATCATGACGGGCTCCGCCAGATCCACACGACGGAACTTGATACCGGTATTGGCAGCAGCAGGCCGCAGGGTCAGATAGACCTTTTCTCCGGTGTGCAGGCCAACGCCAGTGGCGCGGATGACATTTTTCAGCGTACGCTGTCTGATCATGATGGGCTCCGGTTATCAGTCGGCCTGACGGCGCAGGAAAGCTGGAATGTCGAGATAATCAAGGTCAATCGGGTTCTTGCTGTCACGCCCGGCAGTTTCCGCTGCACGTGCCTGACGACGCATCACGGCGGGACGCTCAAGATTGCCATAGTTCACTGCGCCATTGGGATCATGCACGATCTTCAGCCCTTCGGCATTCGGCGCCTGCTGCCCCAGCAGACCGGTCACCACCACGGTCACACGGATTTCATCCACCAGATCAGGATCCACGACCATGCCGATCTTGACCACGGCATCGTCGGCAGCAAAGTTGGAGACGATATCACCCACTTCACTGTATTCACCAATCGACAGCCCCAGTTCAGGATCGGCGCTGCCGGCCACATTCACCAGAATGCCGCGTGCCCCGGACAGCTTGACATCTTCCAGCAGCGGACTGGCGATGGCGCGTTCGGCGGCTTCGCGTGCCCGGTCAGGGCCGCTGGCCACACCCGTACCCATCATGGTCACACCCATGTCCGTCATGACGGTGCGCACGTCAGCAAAGTCAACGTTGATCACACCGGGACGGGTAATCAGGTCGGCAATGCCTTTCACCGCACTCAGCAGCACATCATTGGCGGCGGCAAAGGCTGCGATAAGGCTGGCATCCTTGCCCAGTACCGGCAACAGCTTTTCATTGGGGATGGTGATCAGGGCATCGACATACTGGCTCAGGGCCTCAATGCCTTCTTCCGCCACCACACGGCGCTTGCGACCCTCAAAGGGGAAAGGCTTGGTGACGACGGCAACCGTCAGGATGCCGGCATTCTTGGCAATCTCGGCAATGACCGGCACGGCACCGGTACCGGTGCCACCACCCATACCGGCGGTGACGAAAACCATGTCGGCGCCACTCAGCACTTCCATGATACGTTCACGGTCATTGATGGCTGCCTGCCGGCCCACTTCAGGATCAGCACCTGCGCCGAGACCACGGGTCAGTGCGCTGCCAAGCTGCAGTACCGTACGGGCAGTCATGCCCTTGAGAGCCTGGGCATCGGTGTTGGCACAGACGAAATCCACCCCGTCGATATGGCTGCTGTTCACCATGTGATTGACTGCATTGCCGCCACCACCGCCCACACCGATCACCTTGATGACCGCGCTCTGGGGCACGGTATCAACCAGATCGAACTTCATTCTATTGCTCATGGTCTTATATCCTTGTCGGTGATCATCACGCAGGAGATTCAGAAATTACCGTTAAACCAGCTTTTCATCTTTTTCAGCATGGCCCCAAAGCCACCACGGGTGGACGTGGAGCGTTCGCCGGAAATCACACGCTGACGGCCGTGCAGCACCAGTCCCACGCCTGTAGCGTAGGCGGGGCTGGACAGGGCTTCCTCAAGACCGGTCACATACCGTGGGTGGCCAATCCGCACCGGCATGTGAAAAATCTCTTCTGCCAGGTCCACCAGGCCTTCCACCTGGGAACTGCCGCCGCACAGGACGATACCGGCAGGAATGAGATCAAGGAAGCCTGCCCGAAGCAGTTCATTACGCACCAGCCCCAGCAGTTCTTCGTAGCGCGGTCCGACAATCTCTGCCAGGGCATGACGTGAAATCTGGCGAGGGGGTCGATCACCAATGCTGGCGACTTCCAGCATTTCTTCCAGGCTGGCCTGGGAAACCGAGGCACAGGCATGCCTGATCTTGATCTGTTCGGCAAACTGGGTCGGCATGCGCAGGGCATAGGCAATATCATGGGTGACCAGATCGCCGGCGATGGGAATCACGGCAGTATGCCGGATCGAACCTTCGGTATAGACTGCAATGTCGGTCGTACCGCCACCAATGTCCAGCAGACAGACCCCGAGAGTCTTTTCATCCTCATTGAGGACAGCTTCGCAGGAGGCCATCTGCTCCAGGATGATATCTTCCTCGACCAGGCCGCAGCGCTCGATACAGCGCGCGATGTTCTGTGCCGCAGAAACGGCTGCGGTGATGATATGCACCCGCGCCTCAAGGCGGATACCTGCCATGCCGACAGGATTACGCACCCCTTCATGGGTGTCGATGACAAACTCCTGGGGGTAGATATGCAGGATGCGCTGGTCAGCCGGAACCGCCACCGCACTGGCCGAGTCGATGACACGGTCCATATCACTCTGGGTGACTTCCTTGCGGTCACGTACCGCCACGACACCGTGCGAGTTCATGCTGTTGATATGGCTGCCGGAAATACCGGCATACACGGACTGGATGCTACAGCCAGCCATGAGTTCGGCCTCTTCAACCGCACGCTGGATGGACTTGACTGCATCCTCAAGATTGACGACAACGCCCTTTTTCAGACCACGGGAAGGATGATTCCCGAGTCCGATAATCTCGACATCACCCTCATCGCTGACCTCGCCAACGATGCAGGCGACTTTGGACGTGCCAATATCCAGCCCAACCACCAGGTTTCTATCCGAATTTCTTGCCATGGGCACTCGTTGTCATTTTTTGTAGGGTTTCATCATCACAATGCACTGCGTACCCGCCCCTTCTGGGGCTCCACAGGTTCTATTATACTCTCAGGATGCCATACCACTGCAAATCCTGCGGGATAACGCAGATCGACGCTGAACAGGCGTGCCTGACGTTCGGGCCCGAGCGCAGGCAGCCAGTCCAGCCAGCGCTGTACTGCGGCCACCGGTTCCTGACGGCCACAGATGATTTCAGTACCATCGCTCAGGCGCATGCTCCAGGACCAGCGCGCCGATAGCGACATCCAGCTGACCTTCTGCTGCAGTGTTTCCAGACGCCGGTTCAGGCCATGCATGGTCTGCAGCATTTCCTTTTCCCGCCCCTGCGGGCCATCCAGCCGTGGCAGATGTTCAAAGCCTGCCGTCGTCCCGATAAAGAAGCGTCTGGCATTCGCATCCAGAAACTCGAGATCACCCCAGCGCACCATCGGCTGGTGCTCGGTGACATGCACCACCAGCGTATCCGGCCAGCTGCGCGTCACCCGCACATCGGCCACCCAGGGTATGCCTCCGACCGCAGCCGCCACCTCATCCAGATCGATGGTCATGAACGGCTGCCCCACCGCTTCAGCCGCCATGGCTTTCGCCATGGCGGGCTCCATATTCTGCAGCAGGCCATCAATACGCACATAGCGCACCGGCAAGGCCAGTACATACTGCCCTGCCTGGAATAATACCGCAAAAGCAATGGCATAAGCGACAATAGCGATCATCAGACGCCCCGGATCGCGTACGGCGAACAGCGTCTGCAGCCAGTGATTGAGTGTCTGCCCACGCACCTGCGTCAATGTCCGCTGCAGGTGGTTTCCAGAATACGCCAGCACAGCTGCCCGAAATCAAGCCCGGCTGCGCGCGCCGCCATCGGCACCAGACTGTGATCCGTCATGCCGGGTACGGTATTGACTTCAATCAGCCAGAAACTGCCGGCATCATCCTGCATGAAATCGACCCGCCCCCAGCCCCTGACCCCGATCACCGCACAGGCGGCCAGTGCCAGTGCCCCCAGTGTGGCCTCGGCCCCGGCATCCAGTCCGGCCGGACAGTGGTAACGCGTACTGTCGAGAAGATATTTGGCTTCGTAATCGTAGAAGGCATTGGGCGTTTCCAGGCGGATGGCAGGCAACGCCTCGCCGTCCAGCACCGCCACCGTATATTCCCTGCCATGAATCCAGCGCTCGGCGAATACCGGGCTGTCATACTGCCGCGCCAGCTCCCAGGCCGGCAGCAGCGCATCCGCACTGGCCACCCGGCTCATGCCGATGCTGGAACCTTCGAGGGCAGGCTTGACCATAAGCGGAAAGATACCTTCAGCCGCACAGGCCTGAACATCAGCAGGCGACTCCAGCATGCGCCAGGAAGGCGTCGGCAGCCCTGCCCCCTGCCAGCAGAGTTTGGTGCGCCATTTATCCATGGCCAGCGCGGAGGCCAGCACATCGCTGCCAGTCACAGGGATGCCATAGGCACGAGCCAGTGCCTGCAACTGGCCATCCTCGCCACCACGGCCATGCACCACATTGAATATGCGGTCAAAGCGCCCGGAGGCCAGTACCGCGACCGGATCATCGGCCCAGTCGACGCCTTCGGCCTGCACCCCTGCAGCCTGTAACGCCGCCACAACGGCGGCACCGCTTTTCAGGGAAACCTCACGCTCAGCGGCAACGCCACCCATGGCCACGGCCACATGTCCAAATGCATCTGCTGCGACGATGCGTCGACTCACCTGCTGCTGTCCTCATCAAGGTCGAGGGAAGTGCCCACGATGCGCACTTCGGGTTGCAGAAGCATACCATACTGCGCCTGCACCTGTGCCTGCACATGCAGGATCAGCCACTCGATATCACGGGCTGTGGCACCGCCGAGGTTGACGATGAAATTGGCATGCATGGACGACACCTGTGCCCTGCCCCTGACCAGCCCCTTGAGCCCGGCGGCCTCAATCAGCCTGGCAGCATGATCACCGGGCGGATTGCGGAATACTGAACCGCAGCTGGGCTGCTGGGTCGGCTGGGTTGCGGCACGCTGCGCCAGCAGTTCGCGGATACGCATGCGCGATGCCGCGCCGTCACCAGGCGCCAGCTGCAGTTCACAGGCCAGAAACAGTGCGCCCGGGGCCAGCCTGACGCTACGGTAGCCGGTTTCGAAATCAGAGGCGGGATACCAGTGGGCGCCGCTGCGATCCAGCACCAGTACCCGCGCCACCACCGGCCAGGTTACCCCGCCAAAGGCGCCGGCATTCATGGCCAGCGCCCCGCCCATGGTGCCCGGGATACCCGCCAGAAACTCGGCGCCGGTCAGGTCATGGGCCGCCGCCTGGCGCGCCACATGGGCACAGGGGGTACCCGCCTCCACATAGATACGCTGTTCTGGCAGCAGCGCGGTACGCTTCAGACGGTTACAGGTACAGAGCACAGTCCCGGGAATACCACCATCCCGGACCAGCAGATTGCTGCCCAGTCCAAGGTAGAACAGAGGTTCGTCCGCAGGCAGGCCCTGCATGAAATGCACGCAGTCATCCAGATCGCGTGGCAGATAGAAACGCCCGGCAGGGCCACCCACCCGCCATGAAGTGTGCAGGGACATGGGCTCGTCATAACGCCACTCCCCCAGCAGCGCAGCCGTGGTATCAGTGACCATGTATCCGCTGCAGCTGTCCACCATGGTGTTGTCCCCACAGGCGCTGCACTGTCTCGGGCAGTTCCTGTGCCAGCGAGCCGACACTGCCGGCGCCCAGCGTCAGCAGCACATCACCCGGCTCAAGAATGGCGGCAAGAATGTCACCCACTTCCTCCAGGCTGGCAGCATACTGCGGATCCACCCGGCCACGCTGGCGGATGGTACGCGCCAGGGCACGGCTGTCAGCACCCGCGATGACAGCTTCACCCGCGGCATAAACCTCCAGCAGCAGCAGCCGGTCAGTGCGGGAAAGTACCTGTACAAAATCCTCGAACAGGTCGCGGGTACGGGTGTAACGGTGCGGCTGGAACACCATGACCAGACGCCGCGCCGGCCAGACCTGGCGCACGGAATCCAGCGTCGCCGCGATCTCGCGCGGATGATGGCCGTAATCATCGACAAAAGTGACGGGGCCCGCAGGCGTGACGATCTCGCTGTGAATCTGGAACCGCCGCCCTATGCCGCGGAACTGGCTGAAAGCGCGCTGGATGGCGGCATCCGGCACCCCGAGTTCGCTGGCCATGGCAATGACACCAAGCGCATTCAGCACATTGTGCAGTCCCGGCAGGTTGAGTGTCACCGCCAGCACGCCCTCACGCCCGGCGCGATGGACATTGAAACAGCTGGTACTGCCCTCGCGCACCAGATCGGTTGCACGCACATCCGCGTCCTCACCCAGCCCGTAGGTACGTACCGGCTTGCTGAGACGTGGCAGGATGGCGCGCACCCCAGGGTCTTCCAGACACAGGACAGCCAGGCCGTAGAAGGGGATCTGGTGCAGGAATCTGACAAAGGTATCCTGCAGCCTGGCGACATCGCCGCCATAGGTTTCCATGTGATCCTCGTCAATATTGGTCACAATCGCCAGCATGGGCTGCAGATGCAGGAAGGAAGCATCACTTTCATCAGCCTCGGCCACCAGATACTCACTGGCCCCGAGCTGGGCATTGACACCAACGCTGTTGAGACGTCCGCCGATCACAAAGGTTGGATCCAGACCGGCTTCAGCCAGCACGCTGGCAGCCAGACTGGTGGTCGTGGTCTTGCCGTGGGTACCTGCCACGGCAATGCCATAACGGAAGCGCATCAGTTCGGCCAGCATTTCGGCCCTGGAAAGAATGGGAATACGCGCCTGGCGCGCCGCCTGGTATTCCGGATTATCCTCACGGATGGCGCTGGAAACCACCACCACCTGCGCCTGATGTACATGATCGGCCTCGTGCCCCTGCAGGATCTCGGCACCCAGTGCCGCCAGGCGGCGGGTATAGGCGTTATCCTGCATGTCGGAACCGGAGACGCTATAGCCCAGATTCAGCAGGACTTCAGCAATACCGCTCATGCCGGTACCACCGATGCCGACAAAGTGCAGGCGACGGATCCGGTGCATGCCTTTCTCGGCAATATGCATGGGATGCTGCATCATGACGCTGTCACCTCCAGACAGATGGTCGCCACCTCGCGGGTGGCATCGTCACGCGCCAGCGCGCGCGCTGCCAGCGACATGGCCCGCAGACGGCCGGCATCATCCAGCAGCTCAGCCACCGCCTCAGCCAGCCGTTCTGCCGTCAGCGTACCCTGCCGCTCCACCAGTGCCGCCCCGGCCTCGGCCAGGTAACAGGCGTTATGCCACTGGTGATCATCAATGGCATGGGGATAGGGCACCAGCACACTGGGAACCCCCGAGGCCGCCAGTTCACTCACCGTCATGGCGCCACTGCGGCACAGTACCAGATCAGCTGCCTCGTAGGCCGCCTGCATGTCGTCAATGTAGGCGCAGACCTCCGCCTCCTCCATGCCAAGGGTGGCATAACGCTGTCGGGTTTCATCAAGCATGGCAGCTCCAGTCTGGTGACGGATGGAAAAAGGGCGTCCCAGGGCAGCCAGCGCCACCGGCACATGTTCGTTCAGCCATTGTGCGCCAAGACTACCCCCGACAATGAGCAGTCGCATGCCAGCGTCCGGCGCGCGCGCCGCACTGCGCTGCTGCCAGCCGGCACGCAGCGGATTGCCAGTGGCATGCGCCCCCACCTGCGACGGAAAACTGCCGGGGAACCCTTCCAGTACGCGTGTGGCAATGCGTGCCAGCCAGCGGTTGGTGGTTCCAGGAATCCGGTTCTGTTCATGCACCACCAGCGGTATGCGGCACAGCCAGGCGGCCACACCGGCAGGACCTGCGACAAAACCGCCCATGCCCAGCACGACATCCGGCCTGACCGCACGCAGGATACGCCAGGCACTCCACAGGGCACGCAGCAGCATCCATGGTGCCAGCAGACGCTGCCCCCAGCCCTTGCCGCGCAGTCCGTTGACTTGCAGCCAGTGCATCGGGATACCGGCCTCGGGAATCACCCGCGCTTCCAGCCCACGGCGCGTTCCCAGCCAGTGCACCTGGTGCCCCGCTGCCAGAAGGTACTGCGCCACCGCCAGCCCGGGGTAGACATGGCCGCCGGTGCCACCGGCGGCAATCAGGATACGCGCCATGCAGCCCTCGCTCTTGCCGATCCCACAAAATACTCCACGGATTCACTACGGATACGGAACAGGATGGCCAGTGCCGCACACATCACCATCATGCTGCCGCCACCATAACTCATCAGCGGCAGCGTCAGTCCCTTGGTAGGCAGCAGCCCCATATTCACACCCATATTGATGAAAGACTGCAGACCGAACCAGGTCGCAATACCATAAGCCAGATAGCCGGCAAAAGGACGGTCGGCCATCATGGCCAGACGGCCAATCAGGAAGGCACGCCACACGATCAGGGTAAACATGATGATCACGCTGGCGGCACCGGCCAGACCCAGCTCCTCGCCGATGACGGAAAACAGGAAATCAGTATGGGCTTCCGGCAGGAAAAACAGTTTTTGCACGCTGGAACCCAGCCCTACCCCCATCCATTCACCCCGACCGAAGGCAATGAGTGCCTGCGTCAGCTGGAAACCCGAATTGAGCGGATCCGCCCAGGGATCCATGAAACTGAGTACGCGCTTGAGCCGGTAGGAAGCCGACATGACCAGAATCACGGCAGCGCCACCCAGACCTCCCAGCAGCACGATGAACTGCCACATGCGCGCACCCGCCAGAAAGAACATGCCCAGCGACGTGGCCATGATCACCGCAGTCGAACCAAAATCCGGCTCCATGAGCAGCAGCACGGCACCGACACTGAGATAGCCGAAAGGTATGATCATGCCCCAGATGGAATGCCGCACGCGGTCACTGTAGCGGGTGATATAGCTGCTGATGTAGATGAAGGACATCAGCTTGAACACTTCCGACACCTGGATGCGGAAGCCAAACAGGTTAAGCCAGCGTATGCTGCCATTCACCGACTTGCCAAGCCCCGGGATCAGCACCAGCACCAGCAGCAGCAGTCCCGCCAGAAACAGTTTGCCGGCATACTGCTCCAGTCTGTAGATGGGCACGCGCATCATGAGGCCGCCAGTCAGCAGACCGGCAAAGATGTGAAACGCCTGACGCTTGGGGAAATAGAAACTGTCATTGGCCATTTTCTCGCCGAGATGCAGCGAAGCCGAGGTGACCATGACAAAGCCGAACAGCAGGATCGCCAGCGTCAGCACCAGCAGCAGGGTATCCAGATAAAAGGGCTCCTGCCCCCAGTGCACCACCAGGCCGCGCCCTGAGCTATCCGTCTGGGTCCTTACGCGCACAGCGCCCTCACGGCGGCGGCAAACAGTTCACCACGCTGCTGGTAGTCACGGTACTGGTCGAGACTGGCACAGGCCGGCGCCAGCAGTACGGTATCGCCTGGCTGGGCACAGGCACGTGCCCTGCCAACCGCATCCTGCATGCTGCCGGCATGGACACAGGGTACCAGCGCCCCCAATGCTGCCTCCAGCAGCGGCGCATCGCGGCCTACCAGTACCAGCGCCCGGACACGATGCCGCACGGCAGCCGCCAGCTCACTGAAATCGGCGCCTTTGCCATCGCCTCCGGCAATCAGTACGACCGGTACCTCCAGCCCCTGCAGGGCTGCCTCGCAGGCACCAATATTGGTAGCTTTGGAATCATTGATGTAGTCCACCCCATCGACCTGAGCCACCCACTGCATGCGGTGGTCAAGACCGGTAAAACCTGCCAGCACGGCGCGCATGGCGCCAGGGTCCAGACCCGCGGCATCTCCCAGCGCCAGCGCAGCCAGGGCGTTGGCCTGATTGTGCCGCCCCTGCAGTTGCAGGGCAGCTACCGGCATGAAAGGCCCCTCAGGGCTCATCAGCCAGGGTTCCCCGTCCTGCCGGGCCAGATGATAGTCGCCCGGCTGCGGCTCAGCCACACTGAACCAGCGCTGCGCGTGATCTGGCAAGGCCATGGCCGCCACCCGTGGATCATCCCGGTTCAGCACCTGGATGGCATCGCCGGCAAACACCCTGGCCTTGGCCGCCGCATAAGCGTCCAGACTGGCATAGCGGTCCATGTGATCCGGGCTGATATTAAGTA
>JBEBBU010000129.1:0-7529 GCA_041158225.1 Pseudomonadota bacterium
TCGCAAGGCTCTAACTCAAGCCAGCGTCTGGCACAATGCTCCGCCATCAAAGATGTGGCCCCGACAATTACCAGATATTTTTTTGCCATCCTGCTGCCTTAATAACCCATAACCCGACATGAAAATCCGGAACGGATACCCGGATCCCTGAAAGTATGAAACTGCTGGATACGGTCATATCCCGCCTCAAACATTGCGCTACTCATTCTTGCATCCTTGGCGGGATAAAGACGCCCACCAGCCTCCAGGACGATAGCATCCAGACGCGCAAAAAGCTGCTGCGTCACCTTGCCCCGATTGGGAAAATCAAGCGCCAGGGTAACGCCCTCACGCGGAAAACTCAGCATACCCAGCGACGGCAACGCGCCAAAGGTTTTCAGCACCGCAAGAAATGACCCTTCTCCTGCCTGCCTGATGGCAGTCATCAGGGCATTCACCACATCCCGTCCATGCACGCCAGGAATCACACACTGGTACTGGTAAAAGCCGCGTGGCCCATAAATCCTGTTCCATTCCTGAAGATTGTCGAGCGGGTAAAAATAGGGTATGTAATGACTTCTGGCTGAACCAGTCCGATGCTTGTGGAGATGGTAATAAGCTGCGTTCATGGGCCGCAGCGTGAGCCGGTTAAACAGGGCAAAAGGAGGGGTAAACGGCACAGTCATCCCTTTTTTGCCTGTATCCCCCAAAACCGTCTGTTCAGAATGAGGGCTGAACCGTCCGCGCATGAACACGCCACGCACCCCTTGACGAGACATACAGTCCACCCAGGATACCGTATGCGTCCAGTCAGTTTCCGCCTGTTGCGAAAGTGCAAAAAAAGCATCCAGATCGGGATAAACCTCAACCTCGGTATCCAGCCAGGGGCCTGGTATTTTCTGCAGACGCACCACGGCATCGGTCATCACCCCTGTAAGTCCAAGCCCCCCCACGGTAGCCTCAAACCAGGATCGTTGCAGTTCGGGCCCACATTCAATCACCTCCCCATCGGTACGCAGCAGCCTGAGATGGCGGACATGGTGGCCGAAAGTACCGGCCTTATGGTGATTCTTGCCGTGAACGTCATTGGCAATAGCACCGCCAAGCGTCACCAGCTGGGTACCCGGGGTCACGGGAAGCATCCAGCCCATAGGCACAAAGATACGCTGGATATCCCTCAGCAGGATGCCGCTTTCACAATGAAGATCTCCGGTTAACGGATCAAACGCAAGGCAGCGGTCCATGCCTCGCATCTGCCACAGAACGCCGTCAGGATTGAGGCAGACATCACCGTAGCTGCGCCCCATCCCGAACGCCAGACCATATTCACCAGAACCCAGTGCCAGCGCTGCCCGCCCTTGATCGCGGGCATCGAATGCTACCAGTCGATGTGATGGCGCATCCAGACGCCCCCAGGCACTCAGACGGGCCATGACAATCCCAGACTACCCAGCAGCATGACTGCCGCAAACGCCATACCCGCCGCCCAACTGGCCCTGTCCTTGACGGCAAATACCAGCGGATCATCGTGCATCAGCCCGCGATGGGCCTGTAACCACATCCAGCTCACCCAGAACAGCATCACGGGTACCGCTCCCCATACCAGTTCTGGTGCGTGATACAGTCGCATCACCGCATCACTGTTAAGATAAAGCGCCAGCACCAGTACCGCAGAAAAACCGGAACTGATCCCCATCATCTCCACCATGCTGGCATCCGATGGAAAATAGCCACGGCCATGCAACTGCTGATTACTGTCAGTATCCTGGTCTCTCAACTCTGCATAGCGCTTGATGAAGGCCAGCGAAAGAAACAGAAAACAGGAAAAGGCCAGCAGCCAGAAGGAAAGCGAAAGACCCACAGCTGCCGCACCCGCCACGACACGGAGCGTATACAGCAGCGCCAGGGTAAGACAGTCCACCAGCACGATACGTTTGAGCCAGACGGTATAGGCACAGGTCAGCAGGAAGTAGATGGTCAGCCACAGACTGAAAGCCGTATCCAGCTGCACCGCAAATACGCCACTTAACAGCAACAGCATGGGTATAAGCAGCGTTCCAGTAGCAACAGCTACCTGTCCCGATGCGAATGGTCGCAGCCGCTTGCGTGGATGCGCCCGGTCGCTGGCAAGATCCAGAAGATCATTGGCAAGATATACGGATGAGGCACACAGGCTGAATGCAATAAAAGCCAGTAGCAGCTGACCACAGACACTGGCATCGGCGAGTTCATGCGCCCCAAGGGCAGGCAGGGCCAGCAGGGCATTTTTCAGCCACTGATGGACGCGCAGCAGCCTTGGCAGGGTATTCCACTTGACGGGCGGACGCTCAAATCTTTTTTCAATGGCGCAAAGATCACGTGCCTGCTCCAGCAGACCAGCCGGTGCCCCCACCAGAATGGCACCACGAGCATGTTTCCAGACCTCAAGATCGGGTGAAGCATTACCGGCATAATCAAAACCACGTTCACCATAACGGCGACACAGCTCTTCCGCCTTGTTGCGGCCCGCCATATTGCGCTGGCGGTCACTGGCAATCACTTCGTCAAAAATACCCAGATAATCGGCGACAGCACGGGCAATACTGATATCCGATGCTGTTGCCAGTACCAGTCGCCGGCCTTTTTTCTGTTGCAGCCTGAGCCATTCCAGAAAATCATGCCGGTAAGGCAGGATAGCAGCATCAAAACTGGCACGCCTGGCCAGTTCGTGCTTGAGTACCGCCTTGCCCTGTCGCAGCCATAGCGGCCATTGCAATATTCCCGGCGGATTACGGCCAAATACCTGCAGGGCTGATTCGTGCAGCATATCTGTCTGCAGCAGCGTTCCATCCAGGTCGACAACCAGAGGCATGTTCAATACTGGTTTCCTTATGATCCAGTCAGTGTTGCAAAAAGAGAGGGCAACCGCTCCGGCAAGCGCTCCAGACGATCAAGCACGGTGTAGCGGTTACGACCAAAAATACGCGAAACATAATCATCTGCCAGCGGATCAAGACTGAGGCAGTAAGACGTCATACCGGCCTGCGCCAGTTCTTCCACAGCTTTGCGACAGTCCGCCCGCAGGTAAAGCGGATCTCTTTCATCAATATCAGCAGGCTCGCCATCCGTAAGTACCAGCACCAGTTTTCTTCGCTGCGGCTGCTGCCGCAGGAGATGACCGGCATGGCGCAGCGCACACCCCATCCGCGTTGACCAGCCACCCTGCATACCGGCCAGCCGGGCTCTGGCTGCATCATCATAAGGCTGGTCGAAATCCTTGTATCGATAGTAATGCACCTGATGACGCCCATTGGATGCAAAGCCATGAATCGCAAACGGATCACCTATCCCGGTAATGGCCGAAGCCAGCAGTACGGCAGCTTCTCTGGCAAGCTGGAGTATGCTCTGTGAAGTACCGGGAATGATGGCCTGCGTTGATTCCGAAAGATCGATCAGTACCAGTACGGCAAGATCCCTGAATCTGCGCTGGTAACGGGTATGGAAACGCTGGTCGGGTACTACCCCCATCCTCAGATCGACCATGGCGCGCACCACGGCATCCAGATCCAGCGCTTCTCCGTCTTCACACCTGCGCTGCCGCACCAGCCCCTGAGGCTGGAGGGCATCAATAATACGCCTGACCTGACCTGCCAGAGGACGCTGCGCCTCTATCATGGCATCAATCAGTGCAGCATCAGCACTGGGCTGACGGCGCTCTTCCAGCGTGACCCATTGCGGCCGGTAAAGCTGCATCTGGAAATCCCACTCAGGATAGAAGCAGGGTGGAGTGATAACCTCCCTACCCTCCAGTTCGTTAATGGTGCAGGCTTCCTGATCAAGGTAGAAGGGGGTCTCCAGTGTCCATATTTCCTGGGCATCATCACCTGCCAGTTCACAGTCCAGCTCATCCAGCATTTCCATGAGGCTGACCTTGCGACGGATCTGTCTCGGCCTGGCAATAGCCGGCACTGAGGCAAACTCTTCTGCCACCCAGATTGCCCTGTTGTCATCACGGTAAAGCGGCTGTGCTTTCTCGAGTGCATGCAGGGGAGGCAGCACAAAAGCCTGCGCCTTGAGCTGGTTATAAAGCTGCAGCCCCAAATCCCAGCTGATCTGACTGTTACGGCAATCGTGGCTTACTGCCTCTGAAAATGCCTGGCACATGGCCAACTGGAGAGCATCGGCATTGGCAAGCGCACGCTCATCCAGCAGGACTCTGGCAAGCTGCAGAAGCCAACTGATGCCAGAATGTCCAGACCTGTCCTCCAGCAAAGGGAGCCAAAGCTGCCTGAGTCCGGGCATTTCCTGTATGGCACAGTATTCAACCCTGGCATCTTCAAACAGGCCAATGAGGAACATCTGCAATGGTGTCAGCGCCTCAGCTGAAAGCGCCTGCCTGGTGTAAACCTGATGCGCTGCAAGGTGAGCGGCGGCAGCACGGTAAATATCCCGGCCACTGACACCATCCATGTCATCATAGGCATCTGGAAGATGAATAATACCTGCTTCGCAATAAGGGCGCAGTCCTTCCCGTGATTCAAAATCACCGGAAGTGGGCCTCATGAAAAAATCCCGCCCCCATAGGGCACGCAGATAAAAGTTCAGCAGTCTGTGGGTGTCTGCAAACAGAATGCCGCGACGCTCGCGCTGCAGTACCGACAGGCTGTCGGGCGTCTGCAGACTGAAATAGGCCTGTAGCATCTCCGGATGGCGTGCGTGGGTCTGCGCGCCCCAGAGTGCCCAGCGTCTTAGCCCCCCCAGCGTGAGCTTGTCCAGCAACTGGTCAATATTGTCCAGCATGGCTCTAAGGCCACGCGGTGCCTTGCTGGCCACCTGATGCACCAGCCCCAGATACTGCCTGAGAAGATCAGCGTCCCCCAGACGTCTGGCAGCAACCGGCAGACTTGAAAAAAAAGAGACGATGACTGCGCCACTGGTCAGAGAAGACAGTTGCATGACGGCATTCAGCGTATCCGGAAGTACCTGCTCACCGACCTCCCGCGCAACTGCCGGCATGGTATCAATGTAGGCCAGAACCGGCTCGATACCGCGCCCGAGCGCCAGAAGACCATGAACACCCCGCAGATAACTGTCCAGCCCCTGTGGCGTCAGTGTTCTTCCAATTTCATGCCATACCAGTTCAAGTCTTGAGGAAACCGCAGGATCTGCAGACTGAAAACCGGCGAGACCAGACAGCAGAACGTCAGTCATGACACATCAGGCCAGAAAAGTCGCCACAGCGGCATCCAGGGTCTCCCTCATATCAGGATCGTCCGTCAGGGGCCGCACCAGCGTCATCTGGCAAGCCAGGACAGGATCAACTCCCTGCGCAATCAGATGACCTGCATACACCAGCAGGCGGGTTGAAACACCTTCATCCAGGCCGTGTCCTTTCAGATGACGCGAGCGTTGTGCAATCTGGACCAGCCTGCCCGCCATATCATCACTGATGCCTGTTTCATGCAGCACTATCTCACTTTCCACACCGGATTCGGGATAGCCAAAATCAAGGGCAGCAAAGCGCTGTCTGGTTGACTGCTTAAGATCCTTCATCAGGTTCTGGTAGCCAGGATTGTAGGAAATCACCAGCTGGAAATCGGGATGGGCTTCAACCAGCTCACCCTTTTTATCCAGAGGAAGGGTACGACGATGGTCAGTCAGCGGGTGAATGACCACAACCGTATCCTGACGCGCCTCAACCACCTCATCCAGATAGCAGATAGCTCCCATTCTGGCAGCCATGGTCAGAGGACCATCCTGCCAGCGGGTACCGTTGGCATCCAGAAGATACCGCCCAACCAGGTCAGAAGCGGTCATATCTTCATTACAGGCCACCGTAATAAGGGGACGCCCCAGTGACCACGCCATATACTCGACAAAACGCGTCTTGCCACACCCGGTTGGCCCCTTGAGCATGACAGGCATACGCGCAGCATAGGCTGCCCGGAAAAGAGCTACTTCGCTGGATTGCGCCCGGTAATAGGGTTCGGAATCCAGATGGTATTGTGTTCTGTCTGCCATCATACCTCCGTAACTGGCTTGCAGGATCAGAGTGCTTTAATTGCAAGAGCCCCTGAACACCTGCCCAGGCATCCAGAGGCTCTCATGGTCATTCCCGCCTAAATACCAGGATCAGACGCTAGGACCACGATAGATCACCATGGACGCGCCCTGGGACTGCTTGAAATTATCATAGCCGACCAGACGTACATGATTGTAAGGATGCGCCTTGTGACAGGCAGCGGCCTCTGCCAGGATGCTGTCAATATCGGTCTCGCCAAACATCGGCAGTTTCCACATATACCAGTAATGGTCAAACGCATTTTCCGGTTCGGAATGCTCAATGGCTGGATTCCAGCCCTTGCTGACGATGTAGGCCACCTGCTTGCGAATGGCTTCATCACTCATCGCGGGAAGGTAGGAAAATGTCTCAAACTTCCGGCTGGACTCATCTGCCAGGCTGGATTTGTAGTCTTGCATCTCACTCATGTTCTTTTCCTGCTCAGTAGATGAATTACTTGTGGGCAACATCAAGCTTGTCGACCGTGTCGAATTCAAACTTGATCTCTTTCCATGTTTCCAGCGCTGCTTTCAGTTCGGGGCTGTGCTGCGCCGCTGCCAGCAGGATATCCTTACCTTCCTTTTCAAGAGCGCGGCCCTCATTACGCGCCTGGACACAGGCTTCAAGCGCCACACGGTTGGCCGCGGCACCCGCAGCATTGCCCCAGGGATGACCCAGCGTACCGCCGCCAAACTGGAGTACGGAGTCATCGCCGAAGATACTGACCAGTGCGGGCATGTGCCATACATGAATACCACCCGATGCAACCGCAAATACGCCTGGCATTGAACCCCAGTCCTGATCAAAGAAAATACCGCGACTGCGGTCTTCCTTGATGTAGCGTTCACGAAGCAGGTCAATCCAGCCGAGGGTTGACGCACGGTCGCCTTCGAGTTTGCCTACCACGGTTCCAGTATGCAGATGGTCGCCACCTGAAAGACGCAGGATCTTGGTCAGTACACGGAAATGGATGCCATGATTAGGGTTACGATCAATCACTGCGTGCATGGCGCGGTGGATATGCAGCAGCAGGCCGTTGTCACGACACCAGTTGGCAAGACCTGTGTTGGCACAGAAACCACCCGTGATGTAGTCGTGCATGATGATAGGCGCACCAATTTCCTTGGCGTACTCGGCACGCTTGTACATCTCCTCGGGTGTGGGAGCTGTCACGTTCAGATAATGACCCTTGCGCTCGCCAGTTTCCATCTCCGCTTTATGGATAGCATCCATGACGAAGTCAAAACGCTGCTTCCAGCGCATGAATGGCTGACTATTGACGTTTTCGTCATCCTTGGTGAAGTCCAGACCACCACGGAGACACTCATACACAGCACGTCCATAGTTCTTGGCAGAAAGCCCCAGCTTGGGCTTGATGGTACAGCCAAGCAGGGGGCGGCCATACTTGTTCATGATATCGCGTTCAACCTGGATACCATGTGGCGGACCACCACAGGTTTTCACATAAGCGATAGGGAAGCGCACGTCCTCCAGGCGCAGTCCACGCACT
>JBEBBU010000130.1:0-13982 GCA_041158225.1 Pseudomonadota bacterium
CAGAGCGAACCAATGCCACAGCAGGGAGAGTTCTGGATGTAGGCGTTGGCACCGGGATAAGCCTCAAGCATTACCGTAAAGATCATGATCTCTATGGCATCGACATATCCTCACACATGCTTGAAAAAGCGCGACAGCGAGCCGCGCGCATTGGCCGGGACGAAAAGCTTACTCACCTGATTGAAATGGATGCGGAACATCTTGATTTTCCTGATGCATGGTTCGACAGTGTGGTAGCCTGCTATGTCATGTCTGTTGTCCCTAATCCGCATAAGGCGCTTATGGAAATTGAGCGGGTCTGCAAGCCGGGTGCTGATGTCATCATCATCAATCACTTCATCGCAGAAAAAGGTCTGCTTAGAAAGGCGGAACAATGGCTGGCACCTTTCTCAGGCCGACTGGGCTGGCGCCCTGATATGGAAATAAGTGAGATACTTGGCCATACCAGACTCGAACTGGTTGAAAAACAGACACTGCCTCCCATGGGCCTGTTCACAATGCTCCACCTTCGCAAAACTGCCGGTTAATGTATAATCGGCGGCAATGACAGGTGAAACAGGTAATCCATCATGACATCCGGCCCGGGATCAACCGTCGATATCAAATCGGGCAATTTTCATATGCCCGTCATACAGATACAGCAGGATTCCATAGAGGACATCCAGGCTCAGGTGATAAGCAGACTCTCGGCAAGCCCGACACTCTTCAGACATGCTCCTGTAGTCATTGATGTCAGCGCGCTGGGTGACGAACGCATCCAGCTTGAGCCTATCATCCAGTCCATACGCGAACAGGGTGCCATTCCGTTCGCGCTACGCACCACGAGTGAAGTCTATCAGGCTGAAGCGGTTGCAATGGGTATGGCCTTTCTCGCCGAATCAGGGAAGCTGGGCGATCATCCACCGCCGGCGCCAAGACAGGCCCCCCCCCCCGGCGGACAGCCATCTGCCTTTGTGACTGCGCGCATTGTTGACCAGCCAGTCCGCTCGGGGCAGAGGATTTACGCCCAGGAGAGTGATCTGGTCGTCCTTGCACCTGTAAGTCCTGGTGCCGAGATCATGGCAGATGGCAACATCCATATCTACAATACCTTGCGGGGACGTGCCCTTGCCGGCGTCAAGGGCAATGAAGAAAGCAGGATATTCTGCCTTGATCTTCAGGCAGAACTGGTTTCCATTAGTGGTCATTACAAAACCAGCGAACAGCTGGAAAACACCAGCGGTAAACCCATTCAGATCTCGCTGAATGATCAATCCCTTCTGATTACCCCCCTTTAACTGGCACCAGAAGGTTATTAATCCGCCGGGGTGCGGCTTATCATTCAATACATAAGGAGACAAACCTTGGCGCGTATAATCGTTGTGACATCAGGCAAGGGTGGCGTTGGTAAAACCACAACCAGCGCGGCCATAGCGACAGGTCTTGCTCTCAAGGGCCATAAAACCGCAGTGATCGACTTTGATGTAGGACTCAGGAATCTGGATCTGATCATGGGGTGTGAACGCCGTGTTGTCTATGATTTTGTCAATGTCATTAATGGTGAAGCAACACTAAATCAGGCCCTGATCAGGGACAAGCGTTGTGAAAACCTGTTCATACTGCCCGCATCACAAACCCGGGACAAGGATAGCCTCACTCAGGAAGGCGTAGAGAAGGTACTGAATGAACTGGCAGAATCTTTTGACTTTATTGTCTGTGATTCACCAGCAGGCATAGAAAGGGGCGCGCACCTCGCCATGTATTTTGCTGATGATGCCATTGTTGTCACGAACCCTGAGGTTTCATCCGTCAGGGATTCAGACCGGATGCTTGGCCTGCTTTCCAGCAAATCACGCCGGGCTGAACTTTCTCAGGAGCCCATACGCGAGTTCCTGCTACTGACCCGCTACTCGCCACAACGAGTCAAACAGGGTGAAATGCTGAGCGTTGAAGATGTCCAGGAAATTCTGTCGCTACATCTGCTTGGAGTCATCCCCGAATCCCGCGCCGTACTGAATGCTTCCAATTCAGGTACGCCGGTCATCCTTGATGAAAAAAGCGATGCCGGACAGGCATACGATGATGTAGTCCGACGCTACCTTGGCGAGGATCTTCCGCACCGGTTCATAGAGGATGACAAGAAAGGGCTGCTCAGCCGGTTATTTGGAGGTTAGGCATGAAAGGACTGCTTGATTACTTTCGGACAGGAAACAAGGCCCAGAGTGCAAGCCTCGCAAAAGAGCGCCTGCAGATTCTGGTTGCCCATGAGCGATCTGAACGGAATAAACCAGACTATCTGCCAGCCCTGCAGAAAGAACTGCTGGAAGTCATCCGCAAATATGTGAACGTTGACCAGAGTGCCATCAGTGTCACCATGGAGCAGGATGATAACCGGGAAATACTCGAGCTTAATATTGTGCTTCCTGACGAACCCTCGAAACATCCTCTTCAGGTCTGATTCTGGCAAGGCTTATCCATCATCAGGCTCTGCGTAATATCTAAGCAGGAACTGCGTGCAGGATGCCAGACTCCAGTAATCCAGATGAGCTTCAAGCCCTGCGATGGCGCAAGGCGCCATCGCAGGGGCATCAGCTGATCCCAGCAGTGAAACCAGCGATGAAATGCCAGGGTTATGGCCAAATATGGCGACAGCATCCATGTCATCAGGCAGGTTGGCTATGCAGCCAAGCATGACAGTGGCATCGGCAAGGTAAAGGCTGGGTTCAATCAGAACATCAGAACCGGGCAGCAGCATGGCCTGGAAAATTCGGGCTGTATGCATTGTCCGCACTGCAGGACTACTCATTATCATCCCGGGGAGAGGGGAACGCCCTGTCAGGTGACGGGCCATTTGCTCAGCCTGATTCAGGCCCCGCTGACTGAGCGGGCGATCAGCATCATGCTGGCCAGCAGCCGGATACAACGCCTCTGCGTGTCTGATCAAATATAAAGTCTTCAATCCTGATCCTCAAAATGCCATGCATGAACAGACGCCCGCTCACATGAAAGCGTGCATCAGATATACTATATCGGTATGTGCATGAAATGCTAACCCTGCTTCTGGAGAGCTCGCCCGCCGTGAATAAATCCTGCTGGTTCACCATATTCACCCTTCTGACGCTTTCCTGTTTACAGCAAGTTAATGCTGAAGAAAACGCCAAACCTTCCAGCCAGCAGAAAGCTACCAATGCGAGCACCAAAGCATTTGACTTCGCGCAACTGGATGTCAGGGCGCGAGAACTCTCCCAAAAGCCCTACAAGAGTGATGATGGCGATCTTCCTGATGTTTTTGCCCAGCTCTCACCTGAACAGTACAGGAATATCCATTACCGCGAAGACCGCCTGGTCTGGCATGAGGAAGGACTCCCTTTTCAGCTGGCACTGAACCATCGTGGTTATATTTACAAGGATCGGGTGTTCGTCAATACGGTAGAAAAAGGACAGGTTAACCGCATTGCCTACGCGCCGGAACTGTTCGATTTTGGCCAGTTGTCCGTCATGGGCGCCATGTCGACGGATCCAGGCTTTTCCGGACTCAGCGTCCGCTATCCGCTGAAACGCGATCAGCACTTTGACGAGATTACTCTCTTTCTCGGAGCAAGCTATTTCAAGGCCATGGGTCTTGGCCAGGTTCAGGGACTTTCAGCCAGAGCCCTGGCCATTGATACCGGCATGAACAAGGCGGAAGAGTTTCCCGTATTTCGCGAGTTCTGGGTTGAACGCCCGGATTCGGAAGCAACTGAGCTTGTGGTCTATGCCCTGCTGGACAGTGTCAGTCTGACCGGCGCCTACCGCTTTGTCATTCAGCCCGGGATAGACCTGCATATTGATGTACAGAGTAAACTCTACCTGAGACAGGCCGTGGACAGGCTTGGTATCGCACCGCTGACCAGCATGTTTCTGCATGGGGAAAATACAGAATCGTTCAAGGATGACTACCGCCCTGAAGTTCACGACTCGGATGGCCTGCTCATGGCCCGCCATAACGGGGAAATGATATGGCGCCCCCTCAACAATCCGCGACAGTTACGCATCAGCGTATTCAAGGATACAAGCCCCAGGGGGCTGGGATTGCTGACAAGAGACAGGAATTTTGACCACTATCAGGATCCTGAAGCACATTACCAGACCCGTCCCAGCGCCTGGGTAGAGCCTTTGGGTGAATGGGGCCCGGGCTCCGTATATCTGCTGGAAATCCCGAGTGATGCGGAAAAGTACGACAATATTGCAAGCTTCTGGGTTCCTGATCACGGCACGGCACGTGGCAAGTCCCTTACTTACAACTACCGTCTGCATTTTCAGTCATCGGAACCCTTAAGCGGCCATAATGGCAGAGTGATGGCAACCCGTATCAGCCATGTTGCTGTAGAGGGAGACGCCCATGCGCGCCGTGTCCAGGTTGACTTTACAGGGGACAGACTCTCCCTGCTTAGCCCCGAGGCCAGAATTGAAGCCGATGTAGGGGCTTCATCGGGTACAGTACAGGACACGGAAATCCGGAAAATTGCTGAAAATGGCTACTGGCGACTGAGTTTTACACTGATTCCGGAAAAGGACAAGGATCCTGTAGAGCTCCGGGCAGCATTGAGAAATGGCAAGGATGTCCTGACTGAAACATGGCTTTACCAATGGAACCAGAAATGAACCATCAGCAGGCGCTCAATGCTGAAGAGACAACCCAACCTGATGAAGCACTTCTACAGGCAGCCAGACACTGTCTGCAGGAATATCTGCGCGATCTTGGCTTAACTGACAGGAAACTGATCGAAAAAATGGCAGCTGACTGCGTCAGCAGGGCTGCTGCCCATCGCGTGCCCAGAGATTCAGCCAGCAAACTGAAGCAGCGTTCGTTGCAGGAAGTACTCGGTACGCTGGATCAGATGCTGCAGCTTGTCTTAGGCAACAGCATACGCAACGATCAGGCAACCATGAATGCTTCACGTGCTGCTTTTTTACTGGGCCTACCTAAAAATATGCTTGAGAATTGTCTCAGGGGCATGGAAGAGAATGACGGGGAAGCACTTGCGGCTATGCTACGTAAATCCATGCCCATTCCAACACCACCGGAAACACCAGCACACATGACAGCACAGAAATTAAAGTTCTTTCTGTTCAAATCAACTTCATGATGGTCAAGAAAAAGCACATGAGCGTAACGGAGAAAACCTGCCACCGTCCGCATAGCGCGAGACGCTGGATTTTCATCTCGCTGGTGTCACTGACAACGGTGACCTCTCTTGCGATGATAGCCAGTGCGTTTCAGGCCAATGGACTTACGCCACCTGAACTGCTTCTTCTTGCGCTTTATACCCTGCTCATACTCTGGGTAAGCACATCCTTCTGGACAGCCACCATGGGTTTCTTCGTGCTTATGAAGGGTGGTGATCCATCTTCCATTGCAGCAACAGCTTCAGTCAGGGCCACGACACCAGACGTCAATCCGGTTGCAAAGGTTAAAACCGTGATTGTCATGCCTGTCTACAACGAAGATCCTACCAGGGTTTTTGCTGGTCTGAGAGCTATCTGGCAGTCACTTTGTGAGACAGGACAGCAGGATGATTTCGAACTGTTCGTACTCAGTGACACCAGGAATCCAGGCATATGGATGGAGGAAGAAAAAAACTGGTACAGAATGTGTCAGGACTTTGATGCGCACGGAAAAATTTTCTACCGTAACCGTGAAAAAAACATCGCAAGAAAAAGTGGAAACATAGAGGAGTTCTGCAGCCGCTGGGGCAGTCGCTATGAATACATGATCGTGCTTGACGCTGACAGTCTCATGGAAGGACAGACACTGGCTGAAATGGTCAGGCTCATGGATATGAATCCTGGTGTTGCACTGATCCAGACACCCCCATTACCCGTTAACCACCATTCGCTTTTTGCAAGAATTCTTCAGTTTGCCAGCAGTCTCTATGCAGATATTTTTACTGCAGGCTCAAGCTGGTGGCAGCTGTCTGATTCCAATTACTGGGGTCACAACGCGATTATCCGGATTCAACCGTTTATCAGGCACTGTGGCTTGCCAAAACTGCCAGGAAATGAACCATTCGGCGGTGAAATCCTGAGTCATGATTTTGTAGAAGCGGCCCTGCTCAGGGAAGCCGGCTGGGAAGTCTGGCTTGCCTACCAGTTAAAAGGAAGCTATGAAGAACTGCCTCCGACTCTTATTGACTATGCCAAAAGAGATCGACGCTGGTGTCAGGGTAATCTGCAACATCTGCGCATGATCTTTTCCAGGAATATTTCTGGCATGAGCAGGCTGCATTTCATGATGGGTATCATGTCCTACCTTTCCTCACCACTCTGGCTGTTTTTCCTTATCGTTACCGGCGTGGAAGCCTATGTACAAAGTCAGACCATGCCAGTCTACTTCTTCGGAAACAATATTTTTCCTGTGTGGCCTGAATCGTACACCGTGGAAATGACGACAGTTCTCATGGTAACGCTTGGCATGCTTTTTCTGCCAAAATTCTGGGCACTTGTACTGCTTTTCACCCGGAAGCGACCTGCCATACATCAGTATGGCGGATCATTGAGGGTTATTGCCAGCGTTATTCTGGAAAGCCTTTTCTCGATTCTCACCGCGCCGATACTCATGCTCTATCAAACCAATTTCGTCCTGTCCATCCTGCTGAGGCGAAGTGTAGGATGGAGCACACAGAATCGTGACGATCACCGTCTCAGGTTTCGCGAAGCAGCATGGGAACATGGTGGCCACACACTGCTTGGCCTGCTTGCAGCAGCAGGCACTTATTATTTCGTACCAAGTTTCTTCTGGTGGTTCACGCCTGTCCTGCTTGGACTGATCATGGCCATACCCACATCCATGCTATCCAGCAGTGCTTATCTTGGACAACTGACAAAAAAAGCGGGAATCTTTCTGACACCGGAAGAGCACCAGAAGCCCGGTGTCATTGCGCTGATGGAGAAACATGAAAGGCTTCTCAACAAGGAAAACAGTGCATCTGGTGTATACGCTGCTGTTCTTCAGCCTGGGGCATGCGCTCTGCATGCAGCCATGCTTCCACAGCGTACACTGAGAAAAAGACAGCGGCACCAGTTGAATGCCCTACTCTACCAGCTTATTGAGGAAGGACCGGAAAACATCAGCGCGGCAGACAAACGTCTGCTGATAGGCAGTCCGGAAATACTCATACATCTCCATACCCTTGCCTGGAGCCGGGATCCATAGCGGGGGTGTAATCTGTCAGGGCAGGTCTTTCTGTACTACAGTATCAATCTCGTTGCGGCGAAGGTAGGCTCTCATCTTGTCGGCATCCACCAGACTCGAATAGGGACCAACTTTCACCCTGTACCAGCTTGCGCCCTCGATAAGTACAGCTTCCATACGCCCTTTCACCTTGAGCTGCAAAAGGCGCTCCTTCAACTGGGAAGCTTCTGCCTCCGTGGGAAATGATCCTGCCTGCAATACATAGCTGCCAGAAAGACCTGTGGCTTTACCCTGAACCTCTTCTCTCTTGAGAGCTCTGATCTCGTTTTCCTGTATGAGCACTTCCTTTTCTGGAAGTAGCTCGTAAAAACTGAATCTCGGCTCAACCGGTTTAGGTTTCACAGGACGCTGTACCACCGGACTGACTGCTGTTGTTGCCTCGTTCTTTTGCTGTTTAGCCTTGCCATTTTCGGCATCAGGCTGTTTGCCTGGGCTGGAACGGGACGATTCAGAGGCTGGAGTAGCTGTATTTGGAGCAGGAGATGGTGCTGCAAGAGGCGCCTTCATTTCCGGTACAGCAAGCGCCAGCGGATTACTGGGTAATGCAAGCGGTGTCAGCGAGGACTGCCCAGTTCTGGCAGGTGTAACTATCTGGGAAGGCACAGGATCAGGAGTTGTTGATAGTGCTGGAGCAGTCTGCTGCACCACCTGTTTTTTTTCCTTTGGATCAGTCACCGTCCCCACAGGTTCTGGGTGCAGGGAAAGTACCTGCTGGGTATCTTTTTCGCTGGTTAAAGGAACGGCCAGATCCGATTCAGAGGTAGAATCTTCATCATCACCACCTGCGAGCATCACAACAATAAATCCAAAAACCACCAGTGCAAGCGCAGCACCAGGAACCCACCAGGTCTGTGAAGACCGCTTGCGTCTGGGCCTGGCATAGCCAGGAATGCGGTTCTTGTAATCTCTGGACATGCTACATCACTTCAGGCGCAGATACACCCAACAATAAAAGTGCGTTTGACAGAACCTGCCTCACGGCATCAACAAGATTCAGTCTGGCATTCCTCAAGGGCGCATCATCAACAAGGAACTGGCTGGAATTATAGTAGGTATGGAATGCACTGGCCAGATCGCGTACATAATGGACAACATGATGAGGCGCATACTGCAGGGCAGCGCTTTCTACAACCTCCGGATAGCGGGCAAGCAGTGTACAGAGTTCAGATTCCTGATCACTATCCAGTCTTTCCAGAGAAGAGAAGCCAAGCGTAGTATCTCTGTCCCAGCCTTTGTCTACTAACTGTCTCAGGACACTGCAAACACGGGCATGGGCATACTGCACATAGTAAACCGGATTTTCATTACTGCGTGATGTCGCCAGCTTAAGGTCAAAATCCATATGCTGGTCAGATTTGCGCATGACATAAAAAAATCTGACAGCATCACGCCCAACTTCATGACGCAATTGCCTCAGCGTGACAAATTCCCCGGAGCGGGTGGACATCTGAACGCGTTCCTCACCACGATAAAGCACAGCAAACTGCACCAGAAGCACTTCAAGTCTTTCCCTGTCTTCTCCCAAAGCCTCAAGAGCAGCCTTGACTCTGGGGATATAGCCATGATGATCAGCTCCCCAGACATTCACGATTCTGGCATATCCCCGCGCATATTTGTTGGCGTGATAGGCAATATCAGAGGCAAAATAGGTCATCTGGCCATTTTCGCGTATGACAACCCTGTCCTTTTCATCCCCAAGGCGGGTGGAGGCAAACCAGGTAGCACCTGCTTCCTGATAGAGATAACCAGCGGATGCAAGCCTTCCTGTTTCGCGCGCAACAGCCCCCTGTACAGAGAGGCTGCGTTCCGAGAACCACTCGTCATAGACAACGCCCATCTCACCAAGATCCTGGCGTATATCTTCCAGAATACTGTGAAGACCGGCATCAAATACGATCCGGTAGTCTGCCTCACCAAGTATCTCCCTGGCTCGCTGGACGACTGCATCAATGTAGATTTCCTTGTCACCACCCTGATTTTCGTCCAGAGGCAAATCTGAAAAAACTTCATCATGTACACGGAGATATCGGTCACCGTGGTCTTCACGCAACTGGGCTGCGATGTCCCGTACATATTCCCCACGGTAGCCATTGACCGGGAAGATCAGCGTTACACCACACAACTCAAGATAACGCAGCCAGACACTGGCAGCCAGAATATCCATCTGCCTGCCCGCGTCGTTGACATAATATTCCCGATGAACATCATATCCTATGGCCTCAAGCAGATCAGAAACCGCAGCACCATAGGCTGCTCCCCGTCCATGGCCAACATGCAAAGGCCCTGTGGGGTTAGCCGAGACAAACTCAACCTGAACCTTTTGACCCTTGCCTTTTTGACTTCGCCCGAACTGGTCACGTTGCTCAAGAATGACAGGCAGGATGGAGAATTGCGCTGACGGCGATATATATACATTGACAAAGCCAGGGCCGGCAATTTCCAGTTTTTCAATCGCGCCATCTGCAGGAAAGGCATCAACAAGATGCTGTGCCAGCACTCGCGGTGGCATGCCGGCAGCTTTGGCAAGAACCAGCGCCGCATTGGTGGCAAAATCACCGTGCTGTTTATCCCTGGTTCGCTCAAAGGGCGGAAGCTGGGCAGGAAGGCTTTCAATAAGGCCATGTGACAGCATGGCCTCAAGCGCTTGGGACAACAGATTTTCCAGATGTTTTTTCATGCGAAGGAGTAAGGTAAACTCAAAAGGTTAATTATCCACAATGCGTTGAGGCTGGTGCAATAAAAGTCATGGACAGTCAGAATATCTTTTATCGTCTCAGAAGTGGACTGGCTCTGGTTGCAGGTGTGCTTGGAGGCCGTTACGCTGCTCTCAGAGTCGATGAGTCCCAGTACTCGACCTATTTCATAGGCGGCTTTATCCTGAGTTATCTGCTTAGCCACTTCATTTTCTTTCAGGCAAAAAAACTGTTGACCCTGCTCAGGAAAAAATAGCATTCATGCAAAATGGCAAAGGATGTCATCCAGAAACAGCCAGCCTTTGCCCGTGCAGCGCCATGCCCCTTGTTCCTGAACCATCAGCCCGAGTGACTGGCACTCTTCCAGTGATTCCCGTATGACGGAGAAACTCAGGCCCGTTGTGCCCGAAAAAGACTGCTCACTGAATCCCCCTCTAAGGCGGAGATGGTTCATGAGAAATTCCAGCGGTAACTGCTCACTGCTGACATGATGGTAAACATCAAACCTCTGCCTGCCACCTGACATCATCATATAGCGCTGAGGATGCTTCTGCTTGGCATAGCGAAGTATAAGGCCACTGTCCAGATCGGTCAGTTTACCATGCGCTCCAGCTCCTACACCAAGATAGTCGCCAAATTGCCAGTAGTTGAGATTGTGACGGCATGCCATGCCAGGCAAAGCCCAGGCAGAAACTTCATAATGTTCAAACCCACACTGCTCCAGAACAGCAAAACCGGCTTGCTGGGATGACCAGAGGACATCATCATCAGGCAGGGCCGGTGGAAACCTGAAGAAAAGGGTGTTTGGCTCCAGTGTAAGCTGGTAAAAGGAAAGATGGCTGGGCTGTAAACCTGTTGCACGTAAAAGGTCGTCTACAACCTCCTCTGGTATCTGGCCAGGCAGCCCAAACATCAGATCCAGATTGAAATTCCGGAATCCGGCTTTCCTGGCCATTACAGCAGCATTGATGGCCTGATCAGACTTATGTATACGCCCCAGACTTTCAAGATGGTGGTCATTGAAACTCTGGATACCAATGGACAGGCGATTGACACCAGCAGCAAGCAGACCATCCAGTTTTTCAGCATCCAGCGTGCCTGGATTGGCCTCCAGAGTAATTTCAGCATCAGCAGCGACATCAGAAAGGTCACGCAATGTCTGGAGAAAATGATGTATCGTGGAAGGCTGCAACAGGCTGGGAGTCCCGCCCCCGAAAAAAACCGTCTCAATCTTCCTGCCAGCTGTCAGCTGAAGATCCTGGGCAAGGTCCGTGCTGAGCGCCTGAAGATAGTCATCTTCAGGCATCATCTGTTTCAGTTCATGAGAGTTGAAGTCACAATAGGGGCACTTGCGGACACACCAGGGAATATGGACATACAAACCCAATGGAGGCATGAACATCATGCTGTTTATAGTGCTAGAATTTTCGGGTCCGTCCAATTTTTCTTACCTTAAATTATCTTACAGTCAGAGATTTCAGCACGATGAACAAGCTGATCGAGGTTCATGAACTTTACCGTTACTATGACACCCATTGTGCCGTCAATAATGTCAGTTTCCAACTTGAAAAAGGACAGATACTGGGATTTCTCGGCCCCAACGGTGCAGGAAAGTCATCCACGATGCAAATGATATGTGGCAATCTGGCGCCCACTTCCGGCGAGATACGCATTACAGGCATTGATATGCTCGAAGATCCGAGAGGCGCCAAACGTGCACTTGGATACCTGCCTGAGACGCCTCCACTCTACAGCGAACTGACCGTTGACGAGTACCTTGATTACTGTGCGAGACTTCATCAGGTGCCCACAGGGCAACGGCGTGAGGCCGTCACGAGTGCCCGGGAAAGAACCGGTCTTGCAGATACAGGTTCACGACTGATTGGCCATCTCTCCAAAGGCTATCAGCAGCGGGTAGGTATTGCCCAGGCTATTGTGCATAATCCGCAGGTCGTGATTCTGGATGAGCCTACTGTGGGACTGGATCCGGTTCAGATCAGGGAGATCCGCGAGCTGGTAAGAGAACTTGGAAGAGAACACGGCGTCATTCTGTCAACCCACATCCTGCCTGAAGTCCAGGAAGTCTGTACCCATGTACAGATCATTAACAGGGGCAAAATGGTACTCAGCACATCCATTGAAGGTCTTGCACAGAATATGGATGCTGGCAGTATGGTATTTGCAACGCAGCAGCCTGTTGATTCAGCCATGATCATGTCAGTAGAGGGCATCAGGCAGATTGAAAATCTCAGCCAATGCCGTTACAGGATCTATTTCGACAGAAACAGGAATCCCGCGCCTGCACTGGCCGCAAGGGTAGTCGATGCCGGCTGGGGGCTCATTGAGATGACTCCAGAAAAACTCAATATGGAACAGATATTTATCGATCTTACCAAGGGAGATCTGTCATGATGGTGCTGACCATTGCCCAGCGTGAATGGCGCAGCCTGTTTCTTTCACCGCTTGCCTGGACCATGCTCGCCGTGATCCAGTTCATCATGGCCTACCTGTTTCTTGCCCAGCTGGATTACTATCTGATGCTCCAGCCCAGAATGGGCAACATGGAGGATGTACCAGGTACCACTGATATGGTGGTCACCCCACTGTTCGGCAATGCAGCTGTCATACTGTTACTGGTCACACCTCTCCTGACCATGCGCCTTGTCTGCGAAGAACGCCGTAACAGGACACTCAGCCTCCTGCTATCTGCACCAGTCAGCATGATGGAAATTGCCCTCGGCAAGTTTCTGGGCGTATTCGGTTTCCTGATGCTGATCGTCATACTGCTGCTGATGATGCCACTGTCACTGCTTGCTGGTGGAAGTCTGGATGCTGGTAAACTGCTGGCATGCGGTCTCGCACTGTCCCTGCTGCTGGCAAGTTTCAGCGCTGTCGGACTTTATCTGTCATCCCTGGCCAGTCACCCTACCGTGGCAGCCATATCGACTTTTGGTGCGCTACTCCTCTTCTGGATCATTGACTGGACAGGTAACAGCAATGGAAAAAGTCATGCGCTTGTGGAATATCTGTCCATGCTCCGCCACTATGAGTCCATGCTGAAAGGTCTGATGGATACCACTGATATTGTCTATTTCCTGCTGATCATGACAACTTTTCTGGTATTGACAGTTCATCGTCTGGACAGCGACCGGTTGCAAAAATGAAAATGACACGTAAAACGCATACTGAACTGCGTATTCAGAATCTGCTGTTTATCCTGATTTTTCTGAGTAGCGTTGCGGTACTGGCCTGGCTGAGCCAGCGCTACCATGCCGAAATGGACTGGAGTCAGGCTCAAAGCAACTCCCTTAGCCCCACCAGCGAAAAAATTGTCGGTCTGCTTTCATCAGGGCCAGTCACCGTGACAGCTTTCGCCCGTGAAAACAAGACACTACGCGATTCCATCAGCCAGTTATCAGGCCGTTACAGCCGTAAAAAGCCTGACATCTCACTCAGTTTCGTCAATCCTGACCTTCACCCCGACCAGATCAGGAAACTTGGTATACGCAATGATGGAGAAATGCTGCTTGAGTATCAGGGAAGATCAGCCAAAGTCCAGAACATCAGTGAAAAGGCTTTTTCCACGGCATTGCAGCAACTTGCACATGGCACCAACCAGACGATAGGTTTTCTTGAAGGCCATGGCGAAAGATCAGCGACCGGGCAGGAAAGCGCTGATCTTGGGCAACTGACGCAGACACTGAAGCAGCGGGGATATGGTATCAACAGTATCCACCTGGCTAGCCAGGCTGAGATACCTCCTGATATCAGCCTGCTGGTGATTGCCGGAGTACGCGGCAATCTGCTGCCAGGCGAGATGGATATGCTGCGACATTATGTGGACAGTGGACGGCCACTTCTATGGCTAAGCGAACCTGACGAAACCACCAGTCTGCAACCATTGATGCAAAAACTTGGTCTGGTGCGTAAGGCAGGTCTTGTAGTTGATGCCTCTACCCAGCTTTTTGGTATTGATGATCCCAGCGTAGTGCTGGTGGGTGAGTATTCCCAGCATCCTGTTCTGCGTGATCTGCACGCCATGACCATGTTTCCTGGTTCAGCGGCGCTGGAAGAAG
>JBEBBU010000131.1:0-2862 GCA_041158225.1 Pseudomonadota bacterium
ATACACCTAAGGGAGTGCGCCATGACTATCAACTTCAAGAATGCCCTGGGCATCCATCCCATGGCATTGGGCTTCAGGGAGCGCCGCACCGAACTGCTGGCGTCCAATCTTGCTAACAGTGACACACCCGGCTTCAAGGCAAGAGATATTGATTTCAGGGGTACGCTTTCAGCCATGCGGGAAGAGCGCATGGCATTAAGCCAGACGCGGCCCAACCATATGAGCAGTATCCAGCATGAGCCTGTTGATCTGATGTACAGAATCCCACAGCAGGTATCAGCCGATGGCAATACAGTCGACAGTGAGCAGGAAAAAATGCGCTTTGCCGAGAACAGCGTCGCTTATCAAGGCAGCATCCGCTTTCTTGATGAAAAGTTTGGCGCCATGAAACTTGCCATAAGAGGTAACAACTGATGTCTTCCTTCCGCATTTTTGATATCGCCGGTTCAGCCATGAACGCACAGAACGTTCGACTCAACCTGACTGCCAGCAATCTGGCCAACGCAGAGAGTGTGAGCAGCAGCATCAATACCACCTACCGCTCCCGTCAGCCCGTTTTTGCCGCTCAACTGACGGATGCCATGGGCAATATGCATGAGGCTGCCGGCGTTCATTTTGCTGGCGTCGTGGAAAGCCAGGCGCCGCTACGCATGGAACACGCACCCAATAATCCTGCCGCCAATGAGGATGGCTATATCTTCAAACCCAATGTCAACGTGATGGATGACATGGCCAACATGATGTCGGCCTCACGTTCCTATGAACAAAACGTACAAATGGCCGATACAGCTAAACAGTTGATGCTCATGACCTTGCGCATGGGCCAGAACTGATCATCCATCACGATGAAGGATTTACGGAATGATTGATTTCAGTGCTCTCAATGCCAAAATGGCCGGCAATGGCCAGGCCCCTACCCCGCAGACACTAGGCCAGGGTGACTTCCTCAAGCTCATGGTCAAACAGCTGCAGGCGCAGGATCCACTTAAACCCCAGGATGGTACCGCGATGGTCAGCCAGATGGCACAGTTCAGTTCTGTGGCAAGCCTGGATAAGCTTCAACAGTCATTTGATGGTTTTGCAGGCAGCTACAACCAGAATCAGGCGTTGCAGGCATCTGCACTCATTGGCAAGGAAGTATCCGTGACTGGCAATCAGGGCGTACTGTTCAGTGGTGAGCCTTTCAAGGCCATGATTGACATACCTGCCAGCACCGATCAGGTCACTATCACTTACCGTGATGCGGCAGGCAGTGTCGTCCACAGCGAAACGCTTGGCCCCCAGCAGGCAGGTAGCCTGCCTGTAAGCTGGAACGGCGTGAAAGATAACGGCCAGACGGCCCCCCCAGGCAACTATACGGTTTCGGCAGAAGCCAGAGTAAGCGGACAGAACACGGTTCTACAAACCAGCATTGTTGCCCCTGTCCGCAGCGTCAACCTGAACAGCAGTCAGGGCGTGGAAGTCGATGTGGCGGGGCTGGGCAAAAAATCATTCAGTGAACTCGGTGTCATCACCGGATAACCAGGGAGAACAAGATCATGGGCTTTGATATTGCGATAAGCGGCCTCACCGCCTCCAGACAGATGCTGGATGTCACAGGCAACAATATTGCCAACGCCAACACCACTGGTTTCAAGGTGTCACGCGTTCTGACAGAAGACGTCTATCCAGCAGGTAACGGTGGTGCTACGGCGATTGGCCTGGGTACACGAACAGCAGAAATCCAGCAGCAGTTCAATCAGGGATCGATCCAGAGCACCGGAAATTCACTGGATCTGTCCATCAGTGGCCAGGGTTTTTTCACCATGGCCCGCAGCAAGGATAACCTGCTGGAGCGGGAATATACACGAGCAGGCGCTTTCCACATGGACAAGGAAGGCTATGTGATCAATAGTGCAGGACGCTATCTGCTGGGTAATGATTCCAGTGGTACACCGTCCAAAATCCAGATCCAGGATGTGGGCGGTGTACCCCAGCCCACCAGCACGGTGATCAATACCCTGAATCTGGATGCCAGAAGCCCGGTTGTGACTGCAACCAGTATCAATCCCTCAGACCCCAGCACCTACAGCTATAACGCCTCCATGCTGGTCTATGATTCGCAGGGTGACTCGCATACCCTGACGGCTTATTATGTAAAAACTGCTCCCAATACATGGTCCATGTCGCTGTACAGCCCATCGCCCACCTCGGTCAATGACAAACCGCTGGGAGATCCCATCGCCCTGGAATTTGATACCAAAGGGCGCCTGAAGGACCAGACCACAACACAGGCTATCAAGGTCACGATTCCTGGAGGTGCTGTTGATGACATCAACATTTCCGCCAACTTCAGTGGCCTAACCCAGTACAGCTCTGAGTTTTCAGTCAATAACCAGTATCAGGACGGCTACCCCAAGGGCATTCTGACCGGTGTCATGGTCTCTGACAACGGCGAAATTACAGCCAAATACAGCAATGGCCAGAATACCCTGATGTCTACCCTGCTGCTGACGCGCTTCAACAACCCTAACGGCCTTGAAAAACTGGGGGCGAACGCCTGGGCAACGACCGGAGACTCCGGCCCGCCTCTCACCAACCTGCCACGTACCTCTGGCCTTGGATCCGTACAGTCCAGCTCTCTGGAATCTTCCAATGTGGATCTGTCCACAGAACTGGTCAAGCTGATTGTGGCTCAGCAGAGTTACCAGGCCAATTCACAGTCGATTTCAACCCTGAACCAGTCCATGCAGAGCATACTCAATATCCGCTAGGTCATGACTGAGAGGACTCCTTAATGGATAAGAGCATTTATACGGCTATGGGCGCTGCCAAGAATATTTTCGAGGCACAGACCATCAATGCCAACAATCTGGCCAACGC
>JBEBBU010000132.1:0-4104 GCA_041158225.1 Pseudomonadota bacterium
CACTCCTGAAGCAGCATGCGCAGATGCGCCAGATGATGAAGAAGTTCAAGAAGGGCAACATCATGAACCTGATGCGTGGCCTTAGAGGGCAGATGAACCGTCCCATGCCTTTCTAGTCTGGCAATGGCGGCTGGCCACAGGGACAGGGATTTTTCTGTCCCGTGGGTGTGCTTTCCGGTATGCTTTGGCTTTGGCATGACCCAAGTGATCACTCGATTATAAAAAAACCTAACAGGAGGATGTTGCGTTGGATACCAAGAAAAAGGCCTGTGATACCTGCCGAGAGCAGAGAGCCATCATAGGCAAGCATTATCATGAAGTTCCCATCTGGCGTCGGGTAATCGGCGTTATCCTGATCTATGTGCCCCTGTTTATCATGGTGCCATTTGTGATTGTGGGCTCCATTGTGACCTGGGCGCATCTCCGCATGCTGGGCGCCCAGAATCTGAAGTCTTACTGGGAGTTTGTGCCCAAATGGGACTCGCATCGTTACTCAGGGTTTGAAGACCAGATCACCATGACGCCCATTCCCAGGGCGCCATGGCTTGCTTCCAAGGCCTTCTGGATTTTCAACTGCAAGATGTATTGCCCCATGAGCGTTGCCCTTTTCGAATGGTGCGCCTATCTGGTCAAGATGGTCGAAAGCTGGTGGTGTCCGTTCCATCATGAACGCAAACCTTTCTATGCCGATGCTCCCATTGATCAGTCCTACTGGCATGTTGAGGGTGAGGATCACAAGCTTCATCCTGAAGATCGCGTCTGCAATGTCTGGTACGATGAGACAGCAGCAGGTTGTGGTAGTCAGGGCGCATCCAGCAGCCAGCCAGAAAATGCAGGCGAACAGGCTGCTGATCCCAAGGCATAAATCTGTTTATGATGTCTGAAAAGACTGTGGGGGCTGTGCCTCAGGGGCTTGAAGACGGACTTTTCAGGGAAAAATCCGGGCAGATTCACGATTTTGTTTTCGATCAGCGCGTTGCTGAGGTTTTCGATGACATGGTGGGTCGCTCGGTGCCTTTCTATAGCGAAATCCAGCGTATGGTGATTGAACTGGCGCTGGATTTTCTGCCTCCAGATGGCACGCTTTATGATCTTGGCTGTTCAACCGGTACCACGCTGTCTCATCTGCTTGCCCAGTTGCCGGAGGGGGGAAATCCTCAGCTTATTGGCGTGGACAGTTCCCAGGATATGCTGGACAGATGCCGTTTGCGACTATCTGGTTCTGATGCGGGTAAGCGCGTACAGTTAATGTGTGCTGACATTAATGAACTGCCAGCCATGGAAAACTGTTCTGTCGTCATCATGCTGCTGACCCTCCAGTTTGTACGCCCCCTGCAGAGAGAGTCCCTGCTGCGTCGCATCCGTGATCGTCTGCAGCCAGGCGGTATAGTGCTGCTGGTGGAAAAGGTTCTGACCGAACCTGCCCCCCTTAACCGGCGCTATATCAGCTACTACCATGATTTCAAGGCTCGTCAGGGATATAGCGCCCTGGAAATAGCCCAGAAGCGCGAGGCGCTGGAAAATGTGCTGGTGCCTTACAGTGTGGAAGAGAACCGTGAACTGTTACGTCGATCCGGATTTTCTTCATCTGAATTATTCTTCCGCTGGTACAACTTTGCGGGTCTGATTGCACTGGTCTGATTCAGCTTTCATTGGTCCGATATGCATGTCGGGGCGATCAATCACCATCAGGGCAATGATCCAGAGTATCGCATCCCAGGCATCCAGCCATTCAGACCGCCATATCCATGCCAGAACTGGCAGGAAAAGAATCAGATAAATATATCTCCCGCTTCTTACCGGCCATCTTGCAAGGTACTCCATGCGGACAATGACGCCATACCAGATGAGACTGTTGATGATATCAAGCCAGTCTGAACTCTGGACATATGATGCATTGGACGCAAGTATGACCAGTATGGCCACTCCGCGCGACATCCGTAGCAGGACAAGTAATATCCGACTGGGGCTGGTCTTGGTAAGCCAGTTCTTTTCTACCTCAAAGAGCAGCAGCAGACAGAGCCATGCCGCTGAATCCAGCAGTTTGGCCTGATCATCGAGATAAGCAAATATCCATGTATCTGCCGCAATCAGCAGGAGCAAGGCAGATTTGAGCAAATATTGTCTCATGGTAACTGAATTCAGTTCAGCGATGCCTTCTACAGTTTTTAGGGTAGGGATATCGTATCATGTCATCGTTTTTGTGATGCCATCACGCATAAAACAGTCTGAACCGGGCTTACCATGACCACACCGAGGTTGCCCTCCGCTATCTGTCGAATCGTATTACAGGAAAAGAAAAATGACACAGATTGTCACCAAGGAAAGTTTTTGGGTTGATCTGACGCCTATGGGAGCCGATCGCCTGCAGAATTATTCTGCGCTGGCTACCAGGATCATTAACAGTCCTCAGTCATCTGATGAAGCTCCGGTATTTATCGTCGGTGATATGCATGGTAATGCCACCAAACTGATTTCTACGCTGGTTATTACTGGTGCGGTACAGATCACCAAGGCTGATTATGAACTCTGGTGTTCGATTTACGCTGCATTGCCACCCAATGTCTTTGATCAGCGCGACTGGTCATGGGTGCAGTCTCAACCTGATATGGATCGTCGCAAGCGTGCAAACATGTTATTTGAAAACTGCATGCGTCCGGAAAATCTGATCAAGGATCTTCAGCTAATTTTCAAGACGCTACGGTGGAACAAGGCATTCAACGGACAGATTGTGCTACTGGGTGACCAGTTACATGACCGAGGTAGTTCCGACTTGATGACGCTGCTGCTGATGCAGGAAATGCACCGCCATGGTATCAACTTTACCTATATACTTGGCAATCATGATCAGGGGGCTCTGGTAGCTTATTTGCATGGTAATCCTGATATTGCGGGTAACAATATCTTAAGCGTTCCCGCTGGCTTGCAAGGTAAGGATCTACTCGTTGCTAAACCAACTGATCGCTGCTCCTGGGACTATCAGTTGCTACCCCGTGGTCAGAAAAAAATATTCCGCGAGGCACTGAAGACAGTGATGACGCATTTGCGTCTCGCTGAGGTCATTACCGTTGGACGTGAGTACGTGGTTTGTACGCACGCACCTCTAAGGCCAGGTCTTGTCTGCAGGGTGGTCAATCAGTTGGCCGCGCTTCATGGTCAGTCCGTAGAGCAGACGCCAGCAGCCATGTCTCCGGTCCTTATCGAGCAGATGAATACGCTGTTTATTCGTGCGCTGAATGGGAAAGCGGCATTACGGCAGAGTCTTGCGCAAGCCTCATCAAGCGGAAGCCTTGCACAGTTCATCAAGCTCAGAAAAGCTGAATCGACGGATGAAACTTTTGCTGGCCAGGCGACCTGTCAGACTTATCCTGGTTACATCAATATTTATGGTCATGATGATGCGGGCACTGCCGGGATGACCCGGTTGATGGGGCCAGTTTCATCCAAAGATCCTTCTCCCATGACGCATTCATCTCATCTGGTCTGTCTGGATACCCGTGTCGGGCGCCCATCTATGGATGTGCAAAAGTTCCAGATTGATGCTTCTCAGATACTTTCAAGCTATGCAACCCCTAACTCTATCGATACGGATATCAGGAAACTGTATGTTGAAAACGAAAAGTCTGACGCAGGCGGTCTGCTTCTGGTCACGGTTCGTCCAAAATACAAGAATCCAGCCATGAAACTAGAGCAGTTGCGTGCCATAGCCACTGATGCATGTCATTCTTATGCTGCCTGGATTCAGTATCTGATCAAGACTAAAACCTCCTTGTCGGGATTTGATGAGTCGAGAACCGCGAAGTCTTTTGAGGCAGCCATGCTTGCTCCGACTGTAGATACGCCACAAAAAGCCCGTCAGGTAATCGCCCGTTTTGCGCGTGGGGATTTTCATCAGAGTGATATACGCGCTTCTTTGCCAACCGGCCAACATGCGCTGATATCCCATCTGCTGGACAGCATCAACGCTCACTGTCCTCCTTTGACACTTGCCATGAAGATTGGCATCTCCGAGATGAACTCATCTCATCAGCGATTCACGGTAGAGTATGAAACTGAAGCTGAACTCACCGCTAAGGTAGACGGGTGGCGGCAGCTGGATGGTAC
>JBEBBU010000133.1:0-2519 GCA_041158225.1 Pseudomonadota bacterium
CAACGCATGAAAGGCTTGTGGTAAAGACGTACTGTCCAGTCGTCATCTTCAATATTTTCGCCAAGTGCTACATAGAGATCCCGAAAAAGACCGGCATCAATCGCGGCTTCCGTCATGGGATTGCGCTGTACCTGATAGACCCGCTTCTGCGGGTAGAGCGCAGCCACCTCATGATCGCCATGAAACACCCGAAAATGCCCTTCCCTCGCATGGAAATTGGGACCTTCAACCGGCCTGACGCCCTCAAAGCGGAAGGCATAACCAGCAATATCCACCGAGTCACCCACTTTCATGCGCACATTTTTTTCCACGCTGTAGTGATTTGAGATGACAACGCCCACCAGAAACACCGCAGCACCGGCATGTGCCAGCAGCATGCCGGCAAATCCACCACCCACTGCCATCAGACCGCGACCGGAGCGCTGCAATGTGGCAAGGCGCGAGCGGAGACTCACAAGTAATGTGCCTGCAAGCCACAGTGCCATGGAAAGACCGGCCATGGAGGCATAATCCACAGGATCCAGCCAGAGCATGGTCATGCCAACGCCAGCGACAAGACTGAGCCCCGCTATGACGTATAAGGCACCCGACACATGGGCCAGAGAGCCACGGCGCCAGCCGACCATCGGCGCCAATCCTGCCAGAAGAAAGACCGGCGCCATGACCGGCGCAAATACCGTGGCAAAATAGGGTGATCCGACAGAAATCTTGCCCAGTGCCAACGCATCCAGCGCCAGTGGGTACAAAGTACCCAGCAGGATGCTGGCCGAAGCCGTCACCAGCAGGATATTGTTCAGCAGCAGCAGGTTTTCCCGTGAAAACCACTCGTAGTGCGCATGATCACGGATGGATGGGGCACGGATACCGTATAGCAGCAGCGACCCGCCTACTACCACCATCAGCAGGATCAGGATGAACAGGCCTCTGGCCGGATCTGAGGCGAAAGCATGTACGGAAGTCAGGACTCCCGAACGCACCAGAAATGTTCCCAGCAGACTGAGCGAAAAAGCAAAAATGGCCAGCAGCACCGTCCATACCTTGAATGCGCCACGCTTTTCCGTCACGGCAAGCGAATGGATCAGAGCCGTAGCCACCAGCCAGGGCATGAATGATGCATTTTCGACAGGATCCCAAAACCACCAACCGCCCCAGCCAAGTTCATAATAGGCCCACCAGGAACCTAGCGTGATACCCAGTGTCAGGAAGATCCAGGCGACCAGAGTCCATGGCCTTGACCAGCGCGCCCATGCCGTATCCAGTTGCCCCCCCAGCAGGGCGGCAATGGCAAAGCTGAAGGCTACACTGAGCCCCACATATCCCATATAGAGCATGGGGGGATGGATGGTCATGCCAAAGTCCTGCAACAGCGGATTCAGATCATTGCCTTCTGCAGGCGCAGGCACCAGACGTTCGAACGGATTGGAAGTAAAAATAATGAAGGCCAGAACACCCATACTGACCAGTCCCATCACCCCAAGCACGCGGGCGCGCATATCATCGCCAAGGCCACTGCTCAACCGCGCCACCGCCAGCGTCCAGAGCCCCAGTATCGTTGCCCAGAGCAGCATCGAACCTTCATGCGCTCCCCAGACCGCAGCAATGCGGTAGTAAAGGGGCAGATGACTGTTGGAGCCACGCGCCACATACTGCAGTGAAAAGTCATTAGCAATGAACGACCAGACCAGACAGGCAAATGCCAGAAAAAGCAGCATGGCCTGCGTCTGGGCCGCAGGTCGGGCTACCGCCATCCATAAGGCATAGCCACGTTGCGCACCGGCCAGAGGATAAAAAGCCTGGGCTGTGGCCATGATCAGGGCCATGACCAGCGCGAACTGTCCAAGTTCGGCCATCATTTCTGGTAATCCCTGTAGTTTTCCGGCAGCTGTCCAGACTTTTTCAGCGCATCCCCAACCTCAGGTGGCATATAGTTTTCATCGTGCTTGGCCAGCACTTCACTGGCTACAAATACCTGGGCATCATTCATCTGACCGACAGCAATAATGCCCTGCCCTTCACGGAACAGATCCGGCAGTATGCCCTCATAATGTACAGTGATGCTGGCAGGTCCATCCGTCAGGCCGAACTCCACCACAACGCCACCGGGACGCTGCACACTACCCTTGACGACCAGTCCACCCACACGAAAGGGAAATCCTTTGGGTGCCTCGCCTGCAGCGACCTGGGTGGGCGTGAAGAAATACAGCATGTTTTTCTGGAAGGCCTGCAAGCCCAGCCAGGCAGCTACCGAAACGCCCAGTATGACCAGAGAAACCATCAGCATGCGTTGCCTGCGTGGTGTCATGACCTGTCTCCACGCGAGGCCTGGGTTTCAACCCAGCGCCTGACCTCCAGACGGGCTGCACGCTGCTGCCGCAACGAGGCCACCAGTATCCAGACCAGTACCAGCAGAGCAAGGCCATAGGAGGGCCAGACATAAATGGCATAGCCACCCATGGCAAGAAAATCAAGTATCTTATCCATCATCAGGTCAGGGCTTTTTCACGCTATCCGGTGGAAAA
>JBEBBU010000134.1:0-4779 GCA_041158225.1 Pseudomonadota bacterium
CCAGTGACAGGATTGACGGCAATCTTGCGCTGTATCGCCCAACGGTAGGCATCATCATGATGGTCGACATAGAGCAGGACATATACATCGCCGGCGGGCGGTTTGAATACAATGCCGCGCAGATCCTGGTCGATGCGGACAGATTTCAGCGCAGGATCGCGTGCCGCCTGGATGTTCTCGTAATGAATGCCTTTAGAAGCAGGATCATTCTGAAACCTGAGAGCCCATTTCAGGATTCTGGCCTGGACGGGTGACGGAAATCTGGCCAGACTGGTCAGAAGCTCCTGAGACAGAGCAACCTTGGGTTTCAGGCTCATAGCGTTCGATTCCTTGTTATTCAGCGTGTTTCAGCATTTCAGACAGGCGCTCCCACCAGTTGCCTTCTGCGCGGACCACCTTCCATCCTCCCGTCAGCCAGACGGCTTCATAGTCATACTGGTGTTCCATCAGAACCACAATCCTGAGTCCCAGCCAGCACAGTTCCGCTTCGGCTGATACAGTGCGAGCTTCTCCATACCATTCATAGCCAATTTCATCCGGGGGTGGCAGGGCCGCATCAGCAAGATATTGCATGCCGGCATCCAGCACACTCATGGCTTTGCCAAAGCACGATGCCCATGCTGATGCAGGGCTGGAAGCGCCCGCAGTACGGTTGGCTGCCGGTTCCAGAACATCCATCGCATGCGTTGCCAGACTGTTCTGGGTAGCCATGAGGGGCACCGGCAGTATCTGCATCAGGTTATACAGGCGCAGCCAGTGACGCCAGGCCAGATGCAGCTGTTTTTCATCCCCGATGCGCGAAGGGTCCAGTGCGACGACGCCAGGTGCCCAATGCGTGGCATCTGCCGGCTTGCGCAAGGTCGCCGGCCAGCGCAGGCGCATTCTGGGTTCAACGCTCTCCCGGCTGGAAGCCCACGTGCCAGGTTCGGAAAGGCGGTCAGGATCACGCATCCAGTCGGGAAGCTGCGTCCACCAGTCCTTGATTTCGCTGTCCAGCGATGGCTGCCCGATATGCGCGAAAGTGGCTGTCAGTGCCGCAGCATGACGACGCAGCAAGGTTTCCATGGCCTCTTTTCCAAGTCCAAGCCATGTGATCAGCTGGCCGATGGCATTGCCGTGGAGGAAAGAGTTTTCGACAGAAAGCTGTGGCGGGATTGCCATACGCCCGAAGCGCGCAACGCTATCGTCAAGATCAGATGTCCAGTCGCCTGTCAGGGCTGTCCTGACATCTTCATAAGTCACCGACCATACCCAGAATTGGCCGGAAGCTACCAGAGCGCTGCGCTTGAGCGCATCAGCATCCAGACTGTCCCTGTGGTAGGCCCAGCCGTCACAGAAGACCGCAACCGCCCGTTTGCCTGTGCTGATGTTGGCCGGCCACAGGACAAAATCAGGCCGGCTTTCCACCGCTACGCCTTCGGCGCGACCAAGGAGCACCTGCGGTTCAATCCAGTAACTTTCCCTGTTCACTTCCAGCAGATAGCCTGAGCGGCCACGCACGATCTCCTGCACCAGACGCGTCTGCGGTCGACCCTGGCCAGCTTCCATACGGCTGAGACTTTCAATGAACGAGCTTTCCAGCGCCGAGTCGAAATTCGGGTTGATCTGCATGTCCGAAATCGTGGCCACCCGTTCCATCTGTTTCAGTGATTCCAGCAGTTCGCCAAGGATACTGATGGCCTTGCGCCGTGATATTTTTTCCATCACATGCCGCTGTCGGTACTGGTACAGGCAGCGATAGCAGCCGTCCTTGTCGGGATCGTGCTGGCAACTGCACTGCAGCAGCCCTTCGTAGGCTATGCCAATCACTTCGATCAGGGTTTGGGCGTCATGACTCAGCAACTGGTGGAGATAGCCGGTTCCCCCGGGTACGGAATCGTACAGCAGCACATAATTGCGGCGCGCACCACCATTCGGGTCAGGTTCGTCCTGCGAGGTCATACGTAGATGATCGACCCTGCCGCCGTAGCGCACCTTGAGACCGAACTGCAGCGCTGCCATGAAAGACTGGATGACTTCGTCATCAATGCCGGTACGGGTGTAAGGCACCATGATACGCAGGGCTTCAGACTGAAACTCACGATACAGGTAGAGACATTCGACCAGGCTGTCGGGATCATCCGACTGCCGGTATGTGCAGTCAAAGGCATGCAGCTGGGTAGTCGCGCCATTCTCCGGAGCGCGGCGTGATCTCTGGCTTGTCTGTACCTTGCCGCAATGGCGGCACAACCTGAAGCCAGGGCGCTCCTCCTCCTGATCGGCGACCTTGAATTTGTGGCCGGTCTTGCCCTTTTCACCAAAGTTCACATCACGAAAGCTGGCACTGGCAATGAACTCAAAGCCGAAGAGCACGCCGGAGGCGCCGGTCTTCCAGGCTTCACGGATGTCCTTGTTATCGAAGTCGACCAGCAGTTGCCTGACATAAAACTTTGGTTCACGGTCATCGGCGCTGTCATCAATCCTGACCTGCGTATCATCGCTATTGGCAATCGCCTGCCTGAAACGCAGCAACTGTCGTTTCTGGGTGACATTGGCCCACATGACATCACCGCAGCGCGGGCAGGCGGAATAATGATCGGCTACCAGTTCCAGATTTTCCATATGATGGCAGGAAGGACACAGGCGCCAGTGTTCCAGTCTGGCCAGGTTCATATTGATCTGGTCAACCTCAACCCGGCGCTGGTTGGCATAGAAGCGGTTTTCAGGCGCAAACTCCGACAGGGCAGAGACAGCTGGCCGTTCATAACTCAGGGCAGGCAGTGCGACGAAATGATGCCTGTCCTGCCGGTCATCACTGGCTTTCCTGCGCCAGAGTACCGATTTGAGTTCGATGCCGGCTTCCGGAAAGGCATAGTTGGGGATGAGACCGGCATCGGTGAGTGTGCCGAGCAGTTCACGCTGGTTGATATCGCGTATGATGAGCTTGGCACCCTGCATTTCGCGGTCAAACTGGCCGATCTCACTCTTGGTGGCCTCATCCTGTGGCTGGTTTTTCAGTGTCCTGATTTTCTGGCTGAGCTGTTTGACCTTCTGTTTGTAGTGGGAACGCTCGCGCATGAGTTCCTCCAGTGCCTGTATCAGCCGTATGCGCAGGCTCCCGGTGTCGTGTCTGCCGTGGTAATAGTCGGCCAGGCGCTCGCGGATGTCCGGTGTGATGTCATGGCCAAGCATGGCCACGAAGCCCTGCAGCAGTGCGTCTGCATGACGGTCAAGATGTTGCAGGAACAGTTCGGGAAACCGCTGCGGGTCATGGTTTTCGATGGCATTGAGAGCCGCCGAGGTTTTTTCCGGCAGAGCCTCCTCGTGAATTCCGCTGGCAACCCAGTGATCCAGACAGAACGCCATCATCTGCCGGCGCAGCACCTCGGTTGCCTGCAGAAAGATGCCGGGAGGTGAAACTTCACCCCCCAGCATTTCGTCGGTGGAGGTAAAAAAGTAGAGATCGTGTGCGCTGTTGCCATCAGCAAGCGTCGTCGCGACAGCATTGCCGTCACGTCGCCCCGCACGGCCGACACGCTGCAGGAAACTGGCCTGGTTGGGGGGAACCGAGCAGAGCAGTACCGAAGACAGGTTACCGATATCAACACCCATTTCCAGCGTAGGAGTTGCCGAGAGCACGTTTTCGTACCAAGGTTGCGGCTGCAGTGCCTTGAAACGCTGCTCCAGGTTTTCCCGTACCGAGCGTTCAAGAAGCCCCGTATGTTCAGCCGAGATGACCCGTCTCAGATCGCTGCGTCCAGTGCGCGCTACCAGTGCCGGCAAGAAACTGCCCGAATGGTCATAACGCTGGTCTGGCTGGTCGAGACAGGGCATGTCCCGCAGTCTGGATACAAGCGATAGCGGTACGGTCAGACGGCGTGTGGACCTGGCATTGCTCAGTATTGCCGTATCCGTATGGACAAGCAGGTGCTCCGGATTCAGGGCTACGCTCCTGCTGCCTGCCACACTCTCCGTCACCAGCAGCAGACCGGCCTGGGTCAGGGCCTCCACCGCTTCACGGTGCAGAAGCTCGCTTGCGGCCAATACCAGCGGGAAAGCGTCTATCAGGCAGGTTTGCAGCCATTGCTGATACCAGCTCAGCTGGCGCGTTCCCGTGATGCTATCAAAATGGCGATGTGGGCCCAGCGAGAGCAGGATGGGTCTGGGGCTGCGCTCACTGAGTGCTGGCAGCCATTCACCACGTCCCTGGCTTCTCATGAAACTCCAGATATTGCCATCTACCGCATAACTGGCAAGGTCATCGTGCCAGACCGCGCCACGGTGCCTGAGGTGGGTCAGCAAGCCGTAGAGCCACTGGAACAGGCGTGCAGGATCACCCTCCCGCAGGTTCAGTTTTTCTGCAAGGACGGGCAGAAGATGGGCAACGGCCTGATCCAGACGCACAGCGTCCGGTGCGAGTACCGCCTTGCCGGTGCGTTCCAGCGTTCTTCCACGGATGCTGAGGTAAGTCATTTCTGCCCGTATATCCCATAGCAGCCTGTGCATGGTGCGCGCCGGCAGCCTGCTGTCGGCGGGCAGTCCTTTTTCCTGCAGCAGTTCATTGGCCCAGTCATGCTGCCATACCATGTTCGGGCCGATGAACTCGCTGACAAAAGTTTCTGGCGGCAGATAAAAAGGCGAGGCGGGAGATTGCCATACCTCAGGGAAACGGTTCAGGAAATCCGACCAGGGCATGGGCTGGGTGACCAGATGATCCAGTGTTTTGGCCAGTGCCGTCCGGATACTGTGTCGGTAGGTGCGGGCATTGAAGAAACCGGCGCGATGGGCGGCATCCTGGAC
>JBEBBU010000135.1:0-7951 GCA_041158225.1 Pseudomonadota bacterium
GGTCGCGCATCATGTTGCGCGCCTGATAGTTCCTGACACCATCCCAAGGCTCGGTCTGACCTGGCCGGCCAGCCAGATCCTCAATGGAAAACACATCAGGTTCTGTTTTCATCAGCCAGTATGCCATTCGCCTTCTCCCGGGCAAGATTGATCCACATCGGCAGGGTGCGTAGAATGATCAGCCATGTCTGATCACCACGCAAGCAGTCTCCCCTTGAAACGTATTATCTGGCTGGCGGTGGGTCTCATCGCACTGGGCTCGGTCTCCGTGATCGCCATGCACCGGGGTGAATCCATCAGCAGCCTGTGGCTCATCGCCGCCGCTGTCTGTATTTATGCGCTTGGCTACCGCTTTTACAGCGCTTTTATTGCCACCCGGGTGCTGATGCTGGACGCTACGCGCGCCACACCCGCTGAACGCTTTGAAGATGGGCGGGATTTCATGCCAACCCATCGCTGGGTGGTCTTTGGACATCATTTTGCGGCCATCGCCGGCCCTGGCCCCCTGATCGGCCCTACGCTCGCCGCCCAGTTTGGCTATATGCCAGGCACGCTGTGGATACTTGCTGGCGCAGTGCTTGGCGGATGCGTACAGGATTTCGTGATCCTGCTCTGCTCCCTGCGCCGGGATGGACGCTCTCTCGGCCAGATGGCGCGCGATGAACTGGGCCCCATCGGTGGTTTTGCAGCACTGACTGCAGTGATGATGATCATGGTGATACTCATTGCCGTACTGGGACTGGTGGTCGTCAATGCCATGAAGCACAGCCCATGGGCCACATTCACCGTAGCCGCCACCATCCCGATTGCCATCGTGGTCGGGCTGTACATGCGGGAAATCCGTCCTGGCAGGGTTATTGAGGCCACGGCGCTGGGTGTCAGCCTGCTCATGCTTTCCGTAGCCGCGGGGCACTGGGTCGATCAGGATACGCTGTTGCGCACCTGGTTTGACTTTGACGGCCCCACGCTGGCGCTGATGATCATCGCTTACGGATTTGCTGCAGCGGTGCTGCCGGTCTGGCTGCTGCTGGCCCCGCGCGACTATCTGTCCACCTTCATGAAACTGGGCACCATCAGCCTGCTGGCCCTCGCCATCCTGATCCTGCACCCTGAGCTGCGCATGCCCGCCATCACGCCCTTCATTGATGGCAGCGGCCCGATATTTGGCGGGACTCTGTTCCCCTTTGTGTTCATCACCATTGCCTGTGGCGCCATTTCCGGCTTCCATGCCCTGATTGCTTCAGGCACGACCCCCAAAATGCTGGCACGGGAAACGGATGCCCGCTTCATCGGCTATGGTGCCATGATGATGGAATCGTTCGTGGCCATCATGGCCATGATTGCGGCCTGCGTACAGGAACCTGGCGTCTATTTTGCCATCAACAGCCCGGCCGCCATGACCGGGCAGACGGCAGAAGCGGCGGTAGCGGCCATCAACCAGTGGGGATTTCCACTCACTGTTGCGACCATGGACAATCTTGCCCGCACCATGGGGGAGACCACACTTTTTGCGCGTACCGGTGGTGCCCCGTCACTTGCCGTAGGGATGGCCAGCCTGTTCGCCAGTGCTTTTGGTGAGCATCTGCTGGCGATCTGGTATCACTTCGCCATCATGTTCGAAGCCCTGTTCATTCTGACCACCCTGGATGCCGGCACCCGTGTTGCCCGCTTCATGCTGCAGGATCTGCTGGGCAACTGGTCACCTGCGCTTGGACGCACGGGCTGGTATCCGGGTGTACTGCTGACATCAGCTCTGGTCGTCACGGCCTGGGGATATTTCCTCTACATGGGAACACTGGATCCTCTTGGCGGCATCAACAGCCTCTGGCCCCTGTTCGGCATTGCCAACCAGATGCTTTCAGCCATTGCCCTGTGCGTAGCCACCAGCATTCTGGTCAAAAGTGGCCAGGGGCGTTTTGCCTGGATTACCGCACTTCCCCTGAGCTGGCTGATGGTCATTACCAGCTGTGCCTCCATGGAAAAACTGTTCAGCGACCAGCCCAGGGTAGGCTTTCTTGCCCATGCACAACAGATTGCCACCCAGCAGGCTGAAGGCAGCCTTGCCCCAGCTATGGCCAGCCGTGCCGGACAGCTGATATTTAATGATTATCTGAATGCCGGTCTCACCACCCTGTTTCTGGTCCTGACATGGATCCTGCTGCTGGATACCCTGCGCGTCATTCATGCCGTACTCAAGGGCCATCCTCATCCTCCCAGCACCGAATCACCCGCCATACCCAGCCGGCTGGCCGAAACCTGGATAAGGGACTGATCATGCTGCGCCTTGCCCTGCTGATCCTGCTGGCGCTGGGTGGTCTGCATACCGTCTCTGTCTCTGCAGGTGACAGCCAGCCGGACAGGCCGCTGGCACAGCGCATCAAGGAATGGCAGCAGGCACTGGATCGTACCGAAAAATCACTGGCTCATGGTGATATCAGTGATGACGCCCTGCTACGCACCCGGACCGATCTGAACAGCCTGCGTCTGGAGGTGCGCCTTGCCGCTGAACAGGCCGAACCGGAACTGCAGGCGATCAGGGACGAACTGACCGCACTAGGCCCCCCTCCCCAGACAGGCGAACCACCTGAAGCAGCAAGCCTTGCCGGAAAACGCAAGGCCATCAATGATCATTTTGCAGCAGTTGAGGGCAGCATCAAGGAATCCGGACTGCTGGTGGCCAGAAGTGAACGTATCCTGCGTGAACTGGGCTCGCTGAGCCGCTCGCGTGTGCGTGCCGCACTGTTCAGACGCGGCGCCTCACCCCTGAACCCGCTGTGGTGGCAGACGGTCATGGAAGATATTGCGGATTACCGTCAATACATGAACCAGAAAGCAGCCGAAGACTGGCTGTCACTGCAGACAGACGAACTGCCGGAGCTTTCTGACGAAAGCCTGCTCTCCCTGCAACTGCTGCTAGGCACCGTTCTGCTGGTGGGCTCCTGGTGCGGCTTCCGCCGTCTGCCCGGGTTAGGGCTTCTGCCTGAACCTGCCCAAAGCCTGCTGGCCCGTCTGCGCCTGCTGCTGACACTGCTGTTCCCGATACTGGCGGCCACCGGTTTCGTCAGCCTTGCCAGCACCCTGGTGATGCAGACCAGTGCCTCCATCCTGCTGCTGCTATGCTGCACCGCCTCGCTCTCCGGCATGGATCGTGCTGTCCTGTATACCCTGTATCCGCTACTGCACAGCGCCAGCCTGCACCAGTGGATCACCCGGGATAACCGGCGCATGATCCGTTTCTGGGTCAAGCTGTTTACCAGCTTCCTGCTGCTGACAGCCGCCATTCTGCTGCAGCTGGTACTCTGGGGCGCCGGCGGCGATGATCTTGGAGGCTGGCTGTACAAGGCACTTTTTGGCTTCAGGGTCGGTTCCATCACCATATCGCTGGTGGATATGCTGACGGCCGCCGTGCTGTTCACCGTCGGCCTTGGCCTGACACGATTACTGCAGCGTATGCTGGACAGGCACTTCTTTCCGCGCGCCGGTCTCGATGCCGGTGTCGCGCATTCGGTACGTGCCAGTGTCGGTTATCTGGGCTTCGTGGTATCCGCCATGCTGGCCATCTCCACGGCTGGTTTTGATCTTTCCAGCCTGGCCATGATTGCAGGGGCACTCTCGGTAGGCATAGGCTTTGGCCTGCAGACCATCGTCAACAATTTCGTCTCGGGACTGATCCTGCTGATTGAACGCCCCATCAAGGTAGGCGACTGGATTGTGGTGGGCGACATCCAGGGTTATGTCAAACGCATCAGCGTACGCGCAACCGAGGTCAGCACTTTTGATCAGGCGTCGGTATTCATCCCCAATTCGACGCTGGTTTCGAACGCCGTCATGAACCGCACCTACGCCGACAAGATAGGCAGGATCGTGGTACCCATCGGCCTGACCTACGGCAATGATACACGCCGGGTACAGAAACTGCTGCTGGATCGCGTCAACCGTCATCCATCGGTACTGAAGACGCCACCACCGGTGGTCCTGCTGAAAGAGTTTGCAGAAAGCGCCATCCTGTTTGAGGTCGTGGCTTTCATCGGTGATGTTGACCGGGTACGTGTTGTCAGCAGCGAACTGTGCATGGATATTGATGAAACCTTCCGCAACGAAGGCCTGGAAATGCCCTACCCACAGCGCGACATTCATCTGAAACTGGATGAAGAACAGCTGGCTCAGCTGGTCGAGCGATCCTGAAGCGTTGCCCCCTCCCCCTTCTCAGTGGTGGCACGCGCTATCTCGCGCTGCGCGGCACTCAGAATGCCACGCAGTATATGCACTTCCGCGTTCTCAAGCCTGGATCGGTTAAAAATGCGATGCAGGCGATGCATGATGGATGGGGATGCGCGACGCTCATGCAGGTAGCCAAAATCCCACAATGCCTGCTCAAGGTGCCCATAAAATGACAGCATGGCGGCACCGGAAGCCAGCGCTTCTCCCTCATCTCGCGGGGCAGGTGCCACGACCGGCGCCGCAGCGGCAGCCAGTGCCGCCATGCGCAACTCATAGGCCACAACCTGTACCGCAGCAGCAATATTGAGCGAACTGAAGTCCGGATTGCTCGGTATATGCAACAGGGAGTGGCAACGCTCCAGCTCTTCATTGGTCAGCCCTGAATGCTCCCGGCCAAACAGGATGGCTGTACGCACTTCAGCACCCTGCCCGGCAATATGGGAGGCGGCGGAACGGGGACAGAACTCAGGCCAGCGGATGGAGCGCAGACGTGCACTTGCCCCCATCACCACATGGCAGTCAGCTACGGCCGAGGCAATATCATCGAAAACCTGAGCCTGCGCCAGGATGTCATCCGCACCTGAAGCGCGGGCGGTTGCCTGACTGTCGGGAAAATGATGCGGCTGTACCAGCGCGAGATCATGCAGCCCCATGTTTTTCATGGCGCGCGCCACACCACCAATATTGCCGGGATGCGTGGTCTCCACCAGGACGATACGGATACGCGATAGCAATGCAAGTTCCATCTGCACGATAAAAACCAGCCCATGGTAACAGAAATTTTGTTAGGCTAGTCCTTTTTGGAGGTTCAAGTCACCATGGATCCGATGCTGAACATTGCCACCCGTGCGGCGCGTGCCGCCGGCGACATCATTGCCCGCCACATGGATCGCCTGGACAGTCTCAGGATTGACCAGAAAGGGCGCAACGACTTTGTCAGCGAGGTGGACCGGATGGCTGAACAGGAAATCATCAGCATCCTGCATAAGGCCTACCCCAGTCACGCCTTTCTTGGTGAAGAAAGTGGCCGCAGCGGCGCCGAGCGTGAGGAGTTCCTGTGGATTATTGACCCGCTGGATGGCACCACCAACTTTCTGCATGGTTTTCCCATGTACTGCGTATCGATTGCCCTGATGTGCAAGGGCCGACTGGAATGTGGCGTCATCTATGACCCCGTCAGGCAGGAACTGTTTACTGCCAAGCGCGGTGGCGGCGCCATGCTCGATAACCGGCGCCTGCGCGTTACCAGACAGAGCACCCCCAAAGGCGCCCTGCTGGGCACCGGTTTTCCCTTCAAGGAGCAGAAACATCTGGATGCCTATCTCGGCATGTTCCGCGATCTCATGCAGGATACGGCCGGTATCCGCCGCGCCGGTTCGGCGGCACTTGATCTGGCTTATGTAGCCGCGGGACGCATGGATGGATTCTGGGAACTGGGGCTGAGCCCATGGGATATCGCCGCAGGTATCCTCATGATCCAGGAAGCCGGCGGCATCGTCACCGACCTTGCGGGCGGTGACGGCTACATGGCATCAGGCAATGTGCTGGGCAGCAACCCCAAACTGCATCAGTGGATGCGCGAAACCATTGCGCCCCATCTGACTGACGCACTCAGGAGCGCCTGACCCCAGCCAGAACCGGTCACCGTGCCAAAGCACGGTGACCTATATCGCGACGGTAATAGGCATCATCCCAGCGGATGCAGTCCACGCCCCGATAGGCATTGGTCTGGGCGTCCACGACAGTATCCCCCAGTGCCGTCACGCAAAGCACACGCCCGCCACTGGTCACGACATCGCTACCCTGCAGGGCAGTGCCTGCATGAAACACCTTGGTGCCCGCCCTGTCTGCCTCATCCAGCCCCTGGATCACATCCCCCTTGCGGTAGGCATCGGGATAACCACCGGCGGCCATGACCACGCCGAGCGCAGGCCTTGCATCCCACTCCGCCGTCACTGTATCCAGGCGGCCTGCCACCGCAGCAAGACAGAGATCCACCAGATCACTCTTCAGGCGCATCATGATGGGCTGCGTTTCCGGATCACCAAAGCGGCAATTAAATTCCAGTACGCGAATCTGCCCCTGGGGCGATATCATCAATCCTGCATAGAGAAAACCGGTGTACGGTATGCCATCCTGACGCATGCCCTCCAGCGTTGGCATGATCACCTGTGCCATGACTCTGGCATGCACTTCCGGTGTCACGACAGGTGCCGGTGAATAAGCTCCCATACCGCCAGTATTGGGACCGGTATCACCATCATCCCGCGCCTTGTGATCCTGCGATGTCGCCATGGCCAGTGCGTGCAGACCATCAGCCATGACAATGAAACTGGCTTCTTCACCCTCAAGAAAATCCTCGATCACCACACGACAGCCGGCCTCCCCAAAGCGGTTGCCTCCCAGCATGTCACGCACAGCTTCAATGGCCTGATCCTCACTCTGCGCCACGACCACGCCCTTGCCTGCAGCCAGACCGTCAGCCTTGACCACAATAGGCGCACCACGCTGACGTATCCATGCAATTGCCGGCTCCTCCTCGGCAAAAACAGCAAATGCCGCAGTAGGAATGGCGTGGCGCTCAAGGAACGCCTTGCTGTAGGCCTTGGATCCTTCCAGTTGCGCAGCTGCCTGGGTAGGGCCAAAACAGGGCAGCCCCCGTGCATGGAATGCATCGACCAGCCCCAGTACCAGTGGCGCCTCGGGCCCCACCAGCGTCAGTCCAATGGCCTGCTCGGCAGCATAGCGGCAGAGTCCTTCTACATCCGTAGCCTCAATCGGAATATTGCATATCCCTGGCTCGGCGGCAGTTCCGGCATTCCCGGGCGCTACAAAGACCATCTCCACCCTGGGCGACTGGGCCACTTTCCACGCCAGCGCATGCTCACGCCCGCCACTACCGATTACAAGAACTTTCATGCTGTCATCTCCGGGTCACCCGTTGCCATTGAAAGCGCATTATAATCATTCCAGAACTGAAAAAAGGCAGGTCCATGCAACCACTGTTCTGCACACAATGCGCGGCACCTCTGCTGCGGGCCATACCCGAAGATGATGAACATGAACGCGATCTCTGCGGCGGATGTGGCACGGTGCATTACCAGAACCCGAAGATCATCGCTGGCTGCATACCTGTCTGGGAAGACAGGATACTGCTGTGCAGAAGGGCCATCGAACCTCGACGCGGCTACTGGACGCTACCCGCAGGCTTTATGGAAATGAACGAAACGCTGGAGGAAGCGGCGGGCAGGGAAGCCAGGGAAGAGGCGATGGCAGATGTGGAGATTGGCCAGCTTTACACCATGTTCAGCCTGGCTCACATCTCCCAGGTGCACGTATTTTTCCGTGGCACACTGAAACAGCCAGTCTATGCGCCGGGCCGGGAAAGCCTGGAGGTCAGTCTTTTCGGCATGCATGAAATTCCCTGGGAAGAACTGTCATTCACCAGTGTACGCATGACTCTGCAACTGCTGCAGCAGGACCAGAGTGACGGCAATACCTTCCTGCCGAGATCGATTGCGCTGCCTACCCCAGGCGCCACCTCTGGCATCAGATACGCCTGAGCTGGAAGCGCGACTCATGTCCCTGACTGCACCTCAGGGTGCCTTCCAGCATGAGGCCATCTTCCTTGATATCAGCCTTGAGGACACAGAAAGCGCCTGGCAGCATGCCCGAATCCAGGCGTGCATCCAGTAGTGTCCCATGCACAGCGCCGGCAAGCGATCCGCTG